>JAFAHH010000504.1 GCA_019237355.1 Acetobacteraceae bacterium
TGCCCCTGGACCCCAGCAAAGGCAGAGCCTTTGCAATCCAATCACTTAGTGGGTGGGGCCTGGGGCCTTTCGGCCCCAGCGGGTCCAGGGCAGAGCCCTGGCCTTTCCTTTTTCAGCAGACTGCTAGCCCTCGATTTGCCTGGTCAAAGTAAGCCCCGCAATGGCGGCGCGCAATTCAGGAATGCCCTGGCCCGTTTGGGAACTGGTCACAATGACATCAGGATGCGCGGCCGGGTGAGCGCGGGCGAGGTCCCGGCTATCCTGATATTTCCGATCCAGCGACGCGGGCTTGACCCCATCGGCCTTCGTCAGCGCGAGCTGAAAGGTCACAGCGGCACGGCCCAGCAGCTCCATTACGGCAAGATCGGAGGGCTTTACCTCGACCCGGGCATCGAGCAGCAAAAGAGTGCGGCTAAGCGTTGGCCGGCCGCGCAGATAATCGAACATCAGCTCCTGCCAATCGGCTTTTACCGATTTCGGCGGCTGAGCGTATCCATAGCCCGGCATGTCAACCAAGGTGATCCGTCCGCCCAGATCAAAGAAATTGAGCTGCCGCGTGCGGCCTGGCTGCGCCGAGACGCGGGCCAGAGCGTGCCGTCCGGTCAGCGCGTTCAGCAACGACGACTTGCCGACGTTGGATCGGCCGGCGAAGGCGATCTCGGGCGCACTGGGCGGCGGCAGAGCTTCTAGGCGCTGGGCCGCGTGAAAGAACCTGCACTCGGCTGCAAAAAGCAGCCGGCCAGCTTCGATCAGGTCTGCGCCAGGTTCGGTTTCGGCAGTTGGGTCCGCCGCATGATGATCCATTGCTGGCCGATCGAGAGGAGATTGTTCCAAGTCCAGTAAATAACGAGCCCAGCCGGCATGTTGGCCAGCATGAAGGTGAAAATCACGGGCATGAGCTGGAACATCCGCGCCTGCATGGGGTCCGGCGGCGGGGGATTGAGCTTCTGCTGCAGGAACATCGTGATCCCCATGATCAACGGCCAGACGCCGAGATGCAGGAGCGGCAGGTAATGGGCCGGGTCGAACGGAAGAAGCCCGAGTAGGTTGAACACATTGGTCGGGTCGGGCTGCGATAGATCGCGAATCCAGCCAAAGAATGGCGCCTGCCGCATCTCGATGGTGACGAAAATCACCTTGTAGAGCGAGAAGAACACAGGGATCTGGATCAACATAGGCAGACAGCCGCTGGCCGGGTTCACGCCCTCGGCCTTATACAGCGCCATCATCTCCTGCTGCATGCGGGCCGGATCATCTTTCAGCCGCTCGCGCATGGCCTGCATTTTCGGCCCAAGCAGGCGCATCTTGCTCATGGAGCGGTAGGAGTAATTGGCGAGCGGGAAGAACAACGCCTTGACGAAGACGGTAAACACTAGGATCGCGATGCCGAAATTGCCGAACAATTTGTTCAGCCAATCGAGCGCGTAAAAAATCGGCTTGGTCAGGAAGTAGAACCATCCGAAATCGACGGCCTTATCGAAGCTCGGGATATGGTACTCCCTCTCGTAACGATCGAGCAGGTCGACCACTTTGGCGCCAGCGAACATATGGGAGGCGACGCTTGCCGCTGCTCCGGGCGCAATCACCTGGGGCTGCTCAGCCGCGTAATCCACCTGGTAATGGTCGCCATTCTCCGAGATGTACCGGAATGTCACCTTGGACGGGACCTGTTGATCCGGCACCAAAGCTGTTAGCCAGTATTTATCGGTAATGCCTGCCCAGCCGCCGTCAGCGCTCTTTTCGAAGGCGATGCCGCTGTTCTTCTCGGCGGCGGATTTCGTGTTGGCGTAAGTGGTTTCCTCCAGCCGGCCTTCCTCGACACCGAGCAAACCCTCGAAGAGGATGTAGTAGCCCGAAACAACGGGCGTGTAATCCCGGCGAATTCGAGACCATGGGTAGAGCTGCACCGGGGCACTGCCGGTGTTGCGCACCCGCTGCTCGACCGAAAACATGTAATGCTCATCGATCGAGAGCACGATCTCGAAGGTAAGGCCCTCGCCGTTATCCCAAGACAGCGTTACCGGCTCGGTAGCCGTCAGCGTATTGGCCGACGCCTTCCACAATGTTTCATTATCAGGAAGTTTGACGGAAACGCTGCTGGGCGCCGACCAGCCATACTGGACATAGTACGGCTTGGCCTCCGAACGTGGCTCCAATAGCTGGACGAGCGCGGAGTTCGGGTCGAGCGAAACCCGATAATCATTGAGAACCAACTCATCGATTCGCGCGCCCACAAGACTGATCGATCCATGCACACTCGGGGCAGAGATCGTCAGGCGCGGCACGACCTTGGGCGGTTCGGTTTGCGGCGCTGCGGCCGCGCCCTGGCCGGGTGCGCCTTGAGCCGGGGCCAGCTTGGCGGGGCTTGAGACGGGTTCGTTAGCGGCCTGGTGCTGCTGCCGGACCGGCGGGTGGGGCATCAGCACCTGAAAGACGAGCAGGATAAAGGCCGAGATCGCGATCGCGAGAATAAGGCGTTTCTGGTCCATTAGGTTTCCGTTCGAGCCGGCGCGGGCGGCACTGGATCGAACCCGCCCTCATGCCATGGGTGGCAACGCAGGATTCGACGCCCGGCCAGAGCTGCTCCGCGAACGGCACCATGGAGGCGAACGGCCTCCAGCGCGTAATCGCTGCAACTCGGATAAAAACGACAAGTACACCCAAGCATGGGGCGAAAGGTCCATTGGTAGGCGCGGATTGCACCAGCGGCCAATAAATTGGTGAGATTCATCCAGTGCCCCGCTCGCCGATGCCCAATTTGGCAAGGGCGCGCTTCACATCATCCTGAAGCGCCGCGAAGGGGCGGGCCGGGGTGGCCTCGCGCCCAATGAACACGAGATCCACATTCCGCACCGGTTGAGCGCCCAAAACGAGCCGTGCCGCTTCCTTCAACCGGCGGCGGGCACGATTGCGAACGACCGCGTTGCCTACTTTTTTGGTCACGGTGAAGCCAAGCCGCGCTGGGCCGCCATCCTTCCGGCCGAGCGCCTGCAACACCAGGCCAGGCATGGGCGCCTTGCGCCCGTTGCTCGCGACCCGGACAAACTCTCTGCGGCGCTTCAGCCGTTCTGGCCGCGCGGCCATTCCCCGCCTCAGGCCGAAAGCCGCTTGCGCCCTTTCGCCCGGCGGTTGGCAAGCACCTTGCGGCCGCCGACCGTCGCCATCCGGGCACGGAAGCCATGGCGCCGCTTGCGGACAAGCTTGGATGGTTGATACGTGCGCTTCACGTTCGGATCTCCGGGTTTTGCTGCGCGTGCGCCGGCTTTGGCTCAGCCGGACGAACCGCCATAGCCGCACACGGGCGGGTGCAGGCGGGCGCTTATACGGAGCGGGGAGGGGGGCGTCAATTAAAGGGCTGCTTATTCCCTCTTGCCCGTGCTACCGAGCGAGATGTCCACCATGAGCTCGTTGCCGAGCTGCTCAAGAACTTGTTGCAATTGGCTCACGGGCACGTCCGGAGGAAGCCTCAGGCGGGCCGACGCCTGAAACATCCTCTCGCCCGAGAAGGAGCCGCTGCTCACGGTAGTGGTAAGCTCCTCGATATTGACCCCGAGCGTCGCGAGCACTTGCGTGATGTCGCGCACGATCCCTGGCCGGTCTTGGGCCAATAGCTGCAGCAAAAGCGACTGCTGCGGCGGCTCTTTCGGCCCCTGCGTCTCCCGTATGATGATGCTCAGACCCTGATCGGCTAGGGCCGAAAGCTCCTCCTTCAGCCCGTCCAGCTCCCGCTCTGGCGCTTCTGCCAGCACGATGCCGGCGAACTGCCCGGCCAGCCGCGCCATTCTTGCATCAAGCCAATTGCCGCCCCGTGCCGCCAATTTTTCCGCGACGGCGCGGACCAAACCTGGCCGGTCCTCTCCAATTAGGGTCATCACGATTGATGCCATAGTTTCTCTTTCCTTGCTCAGGGACGGCGATGTGAAGCTAGTAGAATTTCCCCGGGATGCTGCCGGTTTCTTACTGATCGCGCCGTGCGATCATGGTTCCCTCATCCTGAGCCGGATCAGTTTGGGGCCGATGTTGTCTTGGGGGCCGATGTTGTCGGTGCAACCTATGCCGTGCAGGCCACAATCCGCCACCAGCCCAGACCAAAGTCCTGCGTCCGGTTGACGCACATTGCGTCATGGCCTACTATATCTCAATGAGTGGGTCGGCGGATTTTGACCTCCGCGAGCAGCTTGTCCGGATCGACCGGATGCTCGCCGAAACACACAAGTTCCAGGAAGAAACGAACAAATTCGCAGCCGAACAGCGCAAGCTCATAGCCGAAGCCGCGAAACGAAACCGCGAGCGCTGGTGGTCGCCGGTGCTTGCCATCACCGCCCTGATCGGGGGCCTGCTCGGCCTCGCGTCGTTCATCGCCAAAGTGATCCAATGACGCCTGCTCGATTGAAAGCCTGCCGCGAGGCCATCGGCTGGACGATCCGCGGCACGGCGGCCAGGATCGGCGTGCACGAAACCCGCCTCAGACGCTGGGAGGCGGGTAAACTTCCGGCGCCCGAGGCATACGTCCGCTGGATCGAACGTCTCGCTCAGGTGCACCAGGCCAGCCCAGTGCCAAAGGAGCTGACCCAGTAAGCGCCTTGGTACTGCACCGCGGCCGCTGGGTAGTCTAGTTACGCGCGCTTTGCAGTGAGCTGCTGGTCAGCCAGGCCGGTGCCGGTTTTTTATCTGTCCACGAGGATCGCAATGCGGCCGATTGAATTGCGTTCGTTCTGTCACTACCAAACCGACGAAGCCGGCGCCGCACGCGACCGAGCTACAGCGCCTCGGCCATTAGGCAGGCAGGGCGCCCAATCCAGCCGTTTCATCCCTCCCGGCACCCGGCTGTCCGGTCGCCGGCCTTGGCCATGCGCGCCGCCAGCGCCTCGCACAGCCCAGCGAGGGTCAGGCCCAGGCGGTGCGATAGGCTTGTTGCGGGTTGAGGGTCGGCTAACGGCATGAACACATTAAGAACGCCAAGACCTAATGGAAACACTTGGGTCACGCGCCCGTCTTCTCTTGACCTGCGCTGCGCTCCGTGCCGGTCTGGAGGGGTCGGGACGAAAGGGCGTCCCGACATTTCCCCCCCAGCGGCTCCGGCGCGGGTCGAATAAAGGGCTACCAAGG
>JAFAHH010000578.1 GCA_019237355.1 Acetobacteraceae bacterium
CCGTTCTTGGGGAGTTGCTCCCGCCCGGATTGGCGGTCGTGGAATATGGGGCAGGATCGCAAAGGAAAGCGGAGATCTTACTAGGCTCGCTGCGCTCGCCACGTGCCTATATAGGCATCGACATAGCGGCGGGCGTGCTGGAAGCCAGTATAGTGCGGCTGAAGCTTCGCTTTCCGAGCCTTATTATTCAGGCTATGGTGGCCGACTTCGTCAATCCGACGGGTCTGCCAAGCCAGATACGGGACCTGGCCCGGCTTGGTTTTTTTCCCGGGTCGACGATTGGGAACATGGACCCATCGGAAGCCACAGCATTTCTTGGGCGCACGCGCCGTCTTCTGGGAACCACGTCGTGGTTCCTAGTCGGTGTTGATTTGAGAAAGGATCCCGCAATCTTGGTTCCAGCCTATGATGATGGCGAGGGAATCACGGCGGCGTTCAATCGCAACATGCTCGTGCGGCTCAATCGGGAGGGTGACGCGAATTTCGATCCTGAAGCGTTCACCCACGTGGCGCTGTGGAATGATGTCGAGAGCCGGATAGAGATGCACTTGGTCAGCCGGCGTCCGCAGATCGTATCATTTTTGGGTCATCAGATTCGGTTTTTGGCCGGCGAGAGTATCCATACCGAGAATAGCTACAAGCACACTGTCGATGGCTTTAGGGCTCTGGCGAAAGCAGGGGGGTGGGAGCCGAGGGAACTGTGGACCGATCCGGACGATTTGTTTTCTGTGCATCTTTTGCAGGCTGGAGTGAGCCATGGGCAACCGGGGCAAACAGATAGCGGCCACGCGCGAGCGCCGACGTGATCCCTCTCCGCTGGTCTGGCTGGCGCTTGCGATGGCACTGGTCTCGGCCGCAGCAGCGCGGGGAGAGAATACTGGTCCCGCTAGGCCCGGTATTGACGGCCCCAGCTCTGTTGCTCCCTCGCCCAAGTCTGAGACTCCTTCGACCGGAACTGGGAGCCGGGAGACTGGCGTGCTTCGGCCACCAGCGGCCGTGGATCCTGGAATTACAAAACCGGCACCCAACCCAGAAACCTACCCAACTCCGGTGATCCCGCCGCCAGGGACACCGGGAAATTCTTCACCGGTTGTGCCCAAATAGGCGGTTCAGCGATCCGGGGCCGGGGTTCCGATTTTCACCGATGATGTTGGATTTGTGGATCTGCTGCTACTGGGAGGCAAGCGCCGGAGCTTAGCCGGCAAGTTCGGCGGGATTGCGGCCGACCCGAACAGGTCAGCCGCGAATGGTGTTAGAGTCTTTGAAGCGAGACGTTGGCGGTCCCTTGATGAACGATTCCCAGAGCCTTGGCTGCGCCCATCGAAAGATCGATGATTCTGTTCGGCTGGCGGAGGCGATCGGTAACCACCACGACCACCTCTCGGCCTGTATTCTGGTCAGTCACTTTCACCCGCGTACCAAACGGTAGCCAGTGATGGGCGGCGGTCATCGCCATCATGTTGAAGGGAATCCCGCTGGCGGTACGTCGGCCATTCCAACGCGGCCCGTACCAAGAAGCTTCGCCCCGTTGATCGGCACGCCTTTCGTAGAAAGCCCGGGATAGCTCTGGAGCAGGAGGGGCGCTGATGTAGTGCGCATGCCCGTGGCGCAGGTGCTTGGCTTGGCGGGCTTGAGCGGGAGTGTCACCAAGGCCGCAAAGAAGGGCGGCCCCGGCTGAAACGGGGATCATTCGGGCGGCAAGCCAGCGGAAAGCTGATTTTTGAGAATGGGTTGATTTGCGGTGGCTCGGTTTTCCTCTTGGCGAATATTGAGGTGGATTGCCAAAGTCGAGCTGATTGATTCTTGGGATAACGAAGGTTTTCATTCGTCCGTGCTCCAAATTCTTGGAAGGTGATACGTGAGACGGGTCGTATTGACCCTAGGGATTATTGAGCGTTGCTCGATCCCTGCCCGGCGAGTTCTTTATGCTGCAATGCACACAAAAAGGCAAGTCCTAAAAATTGGTTGCTGTGGGTTGCTCGGCCTTCGGCTCGTTGGGGACTAATCACAGAACTCAGGTGACCGGTTTGCACCCGATCGCCCAAAGGCTGCAACATATTGCCGAGCCAGCACCTTGAGGTTACTGTGGCTCTGGCCATTGCCCGGCGAGGTTGCTGCAGCAAAGCAAACGAAGGTGCCAACCCCGCAATCAAGCGGGCGCGGAGGTTACGCTTGTCTCATATCGACCCAAAAAGGCTTGTGCGGTCTGCCCTTGCAGCATCGCTGGCCCGACGGTGCGCGCCGAGGCTGCCCTGCCGTTGCGGCGCCTTGCCGGGTCTGGGCAGTCTGTACCGTCGTGCGCTTTGTCGTCATATGGGTCCCCAGGAATAGGGTGGGAACCGGCGGGAGGCTCGGTTAAGCCGACATTGCGCGCGCTGGCGGTAGTGCTCCTTGCACGGGATTTACCATCCCGCTGAACGCACACCAGCCCTCTGCAGCTGCGATTATTCCAAGCCATAAGGTTCACGCTTGGGTGGCATGGTCATTAGACTTCGCTAGGCCGCTAGACGATTGTCTTGGTGGGGAATTTGCCTGCAATCGCTGCAACCGGCGTGGCAGGCTCAGTACTGCCCGCCTCACTAGAGCAACATGGCCCAGCGCTGCCGATCCCCCAGCTACGCCGCTTGATGGCGGCAGATTGTCCCCACATGCAGGCCGAGGAGATGCGTGACCCTTGCGAGGCGACTTTCCGCAGCTTCCAGCCCCGTTCCGGTGACCAGCTCGGTCTATGCCAGTGCTCAGCCACGAGATCTGCTGCTCGGAGTTAGCCCACCGTAATCCGTAATGGCACTCCCACCCGAGAGCGAGCGCCACGGTGAGGCGAGATGTAAGCTGGTTCACAGCGATTAGGCCGAGCAATAGGCGTTTGTGCTACGCCTTCCACAGGGACGCGTTAGCGTCTGCCGTGACGAGCAGCGACAATGTGGGCACATTGGCCGGACTGAGAGCGAAAGCGTTTATGAGAGCGTTTCGCGCCCCTTGATCGCAGGGGACACCCGCAAGAGGTTTGTGCATGACCCAGGTTGAAACCGATGTGGCCATTGTGGGCGCCGGGCCCGTTGGCTTATTCGCCGTGTTTGAGTGCGGTATGCTCTCTATCCGGTCGGTGGTTATCGACGCCCTGGAGGAGATCGGGGGACAGTGCACGGCTCTCTATCCGGAGAAGCCGATCTATGACATCCCGGCATATCCGAGGATTGAAGCGGGGCAGCTGGTGGCGCAGCTCGAGCTTCAGATTGCGCCGTTTCGGGCGATGCGCCTGCTTGGTTGCCGGGTGGAGGCCCTTTCAGGAGAAGCTGGACGGTTCAGCCTCAGGACTGATCGAGGTGAGCGGGTTCAGGCGAAGGCAATAATCGTTGCGGCGGGGGCCGGCGCGTTCGGGCCGAATCGACCGCCAGTTGACCGGTTACATGAATATGAGGCTGCTGGATCTGTTCAGTATTACGTGCGCCGGCGGGACGACCTTCGTGGCAAGCGGGTTGTGATTGGCGGGGGTGGTGACTCGGCGGTGGACTGGGCACTAGCCCTAAAGGACATTGCACAGGTCTCGGTGGTGCACCGGCGCCATAAGTTTCGGGCTGCGCCCGAGAGTGTGGCGCAACTCGATCGGGCCGCCGAGCGGGGCGAGATCGAAATGGTGATTCCCTATCAACTGCGGGCATTGCGGGGTTCGGGCGGATTGTTGGAAGCGGTCGAGGTTGCAACCGTTAGAGGCGAGATTCGCCACATTCCAGCGGACGTGCTGTTGCCCTTTTTCGGGCTGGCGAATGATCTCGGCCCGATTGCTGCCTGGGGGCTTGATCTTCGTCTTCATCACCTGCGGGTCGACCCAGCGACCTGCGCGACGAACATTCCCGGGGTATTCGCGATTGGGGATGTCGCGACCTATCCGGGCAAGTTGAAGCTCATCCTGCAAGGTTTTGCTGAAGCGGCCGTAGCAGCGCACGCGATCTACCCGATTGTGCACCCGGGTCAGGCGCTGCACTTTGAGTATTCGACCACTAAAGGCTTGCCTAGCGTATGATGAGAGGGGTTTCGATCGTTGTCGTGCTGCTCCTGCTTGCGGCGAATGCATTCGCACTGCTGCCCGTGGGGAGTGCATTCCAGCCCTATCTGCTGGTCGGCGCGCTGGCGCTCGGTGTTGTCGCATTGGCCGCGATCCTGGCTGGGCGCGGCCCAAAACGGGAGGGCGAGCAAGTGGCCGAGGCAGCCCGGCCACTGCCCCTCCCCGCTCACGCCAACCAAGCGGAGGCTGAGGTTGTCAGCTTTCTAGCCCTACTGCAGGATCGGGGCCGCTTGGTCGATTTCCTCATGGATGACATAACCACGTATGATGATGCCCAGGTCGGGGCGGCGGCGCGCGTCGTGCATGCCGGATGCAAGGCCGTCTTGCAGGAAAATTTCCGGATCCGTCCGGTCCGTCAGGAGAGCGAGGGTACGATAGTACAGGTCGCCGCCGGCTACCCAGCCGACGAGTATCGCCTCCTGGGCAGCATAAAGGGGCAGCCTCCCTTCTCAGGGGTGCTGGTCCATCGCGGTTGGAAGACCGAAGCGGTGAAGCTGCCGCGCGTTCTCGGCAACCCAGCCGACCGGCTTCCGACGATCGCTCCGGCGGAGGTGGAACTGAAATAGGGGACCGGGGCAGGCTGGCATCCAACGGACCCGTGATCAGCACGGGCCACCCAAGCACAAGCGACCAGGACGCCGGGGCTATCCGCTTATGCAGCGCCCCTGACGGCGTGAATCTCTGGCACAACGCAAACAGGACTCGGCTTATATGAGCGATCGCTTCAGTCTCGGTATCGACCTCGGCACAAGCAATTGCGCGGTCGCGGTTACCGATCTCGAGACTGACCAGACCAAAATAGTTGAAATCACCCAGATTTTGGCAGCGAACCAAGTGGGCGAGAGACAGACGCTGCCATCAGCGCTGTATCTCCCACACCCCCAGGAGTTCCCGGATAGATCGTTTCCTCTGCCGTGGAGCGAGGCCCAAGAGCGCGGGATTATAGGCCAGTTCGCGCGCGACCGCGGCGCGCTTGTGCCCGATCGTCTCGTCACCTCCGCAAAATCCTGGCTGTCCAACCCGCATATCGACCCGAAGCAGCCGACCCTGCCCTGGCGCTCGGAGATCGAGGAGGAAAAGCTCTCGCCTTTCGACTCCTCGCGGCGTTACTTGCAGCACCTCAAGGAGGCATTCCTTTACTCCGAGCGCGTGCAGGGAAGAGATTGGGACCTTTCCGATGGCCGCATCGTGGTCACCGTTCCTGCTTCCTTCGACGAGGTCGCGAGAAACCTGACCGCCGAGGCCGCCGAAGCGGCGGGGCTCGGCAACGTCACCTTACTAGAGGAGCCGCAGGCCGCGTTCTATGCCTGGACGGCGAAGGCGGGCAGAGCATGGCGCGAGCTGGTTACGCCTGGCGATATCATCCTGGTCTGCGACGTTGGCGGCGGAACAGCCGATTTCAGCCTGATCGCGGTCACTGATGTCGAAGGCAACTTGGAGCTGGAGCGCATCAGCGTCGGGGAACACATTCTCCTTGGCGGCGACAACATGGATCTGGCGCTCGCCTATGCTGTGCAGGCCAGGCTCGAGGCAGAAGGCAAGTCCCTGGATTCCTGGCAATTTCTGGCGCTTGTGCACGCCGCGTCGCACGCCAAGATCACCCTCTTCGAAAACGAGGCTCTGACGGAAGCGCCGATCGCGGTCCCCTCACGTGGGTCCAGCCTCTTTGCCAAGACGATCTCGACCACTCTCGACCGCCCCACGCTTGAGCAGATCATTCTCGACGGTTTCTTTGCCCGGACCGATGTCGATGACTTGCCGCGTGAGAGCCGTAGGGCCGGGTTGCGAGAATTTGGCCTACCCTATGCCTCGGATCCCGTGATCAGCAAGCATCTTGCCCGCTTTCTCGGTCGCAGCCTGCAGAATGTGAAGGCGAGCGACAAGCTTGCTGCCCTGGTCGGACCGCGAGCCGCGACCGCGGCCCTGATGCCGACCGCGGTCTTGTTCAATGGCGGCGTGTTCAAGGCTGCTCCGATCCGCGCCCGCGTGCTCGATTTGCTGACCTCCTGGAACGAGGGGCAACCAATCCGTGAGCTGCAAGGTTTCGAGCCGGACCTCGCCGTTGCACGAGGTGCTGCGATCTATGGGCGCCACCGCGCGACCGGCAAGGGCATGCGCATCAAGGCCGGTGCATCGAGGTCCTATTACATCGGCCTCGAGACCTCGATGCCGGCCGTTCCTGGCTTCAAGCCGCCGGTCAAGGCTCTGTGCGTCGTTCCCCAGGGCATGCAGGAAGGGACGGAACTCCTGATCGAGGGACGCGAGCTCGGCCTCGTGGTCGGGGAGGTGGCCGAGTTTCGATTCTTCTCCTCCTCCGTACGGAGCGGAGATACCCCAGGACAAATCCTTCCCGATGCCGAACGCGAACTGGAGGAAACCAGCCTGCTCGAGATCGAGCTTCCTCCACTCCCCGATGTGGCGGCTGGGCAGGTCGTGCCAGTGCGGATCAACGCCGTGGTGACGGAGCTTGGAACGCTTGAGCTTTGGATGAAGCACACGAAATCCGATCGCCGGTGGAACGTCGAGTTCCAGGTCCGCACGGAGTAGCGCTGACCTGCTCTCATGTGAGCCAACTCGCCGATGGCACAAGCACGCTTCTCAATCGGCATCGATCTGGGCACAACGAATTCCGCACTTGCGTTCGTGCCTCTGCCCGGCGAGGCGAAGCCGGAGATTCTTCTTATCCCGCAACTGGAGACGCTGACCAGCCTGGTGGAGGCGCCCACGCTTCCCTCCTTCCTCTACCTGCCGGAGGAGGCGCTTTCCGTGCAGGGAGCAGGTGAATGGATCGTTGGCCGCCTCGCGCTGCGGAGGGCAGGCGAAACACCCGGCCGGGTTATCCGCTCCGCAAAGTCCTGGTTGTGCCACCATACGGCGGACCGGACCGCGAGGTTCCTGCCGTGGGGATCGGAGGATCTCGCGGGTGAGCAGAAGATCTCGCCGGTATGCGCCTCGGCGCTCATCCTCAGTTATATGCGGGAGGTCTGGAACAGCCGCTTCGCTGTGGCCGGTTCTGCCTTCAATGACCAGGACATCACCATCACCGTCCCGGCCTCTTTCGACCCGGCCGCGCAGCAGCTCACGCTCGCTGCCGCCCGGGAAGCGGGGTTCCCGGAAACTGTGCGGCTGCTCGAGGAGCCACAGGCGGCGTTCTATTGCTGGTTGGAACAGCACGGCCCTGGAGGGGAGTTATGGCAGGAGTTGGCCAGCCGCGGTGCCGGAGCGTTACACGTGCTGGTCATCGATGTCGGCGGCGGCACCTCGGATTTCAGCCTCTTCGAGCTGAAGGCGGGCGAGCGGAACACGATCCCCGAGATCAGGCGCGTGGCCGTGAGCGAGCATATTCTCTTGGGCGGCGACAATATTGACCTGGCTATCGCACATCTCATCGAACCGCGCCTCGTAGAGCAACAGGGCGAGCTTTCCGGTCAGCAATGGGATCACCTGATCGCCTCCTCTCGTGACCTGAAGGAGAAGGTCCTGGCGGGTTCAGGCCCGCCTCATGAGCGCTTTGCCATCGCCCTTCCCGGCCGCGGGTCGGGCCTCGTTGCCGGGTCCCGGACGGCGACGCTCTCTCGTGCCGAGATCGAGCGCGTGGTGCTGGAGGGATTTTTTCCGGAGTGCGACCCAGAGGCACGACCCTACCGAACGCAAGCGGCATTGCGGGAATGGGGCCTTCCCTATGCCTCCGACAGCGCGATCACCCGGCATCTCGCGGACTTCCTCAGAGGTCGGCCAAGAGTTGATACGGTCTTGTTCAATGGCGGCGCGCTTCATCCGCCAGCTTTGCGCCAGAGGCTCTGCTCCCAGATCGGGGCCTGGCAGCGCGGCTCCGCGCCGCTTGTCTTGGAAAACGCCGATCCAGCTCTCGCTGTGGCGCACGGAGCGGCATGGTTTGGCAGACTTCTCCACTACCAGACGGCACGCATCATCGCTGGCGCGGCTCATGCGGTGTTCCTCGAGGTGCAAAGGCCAGCCAGGCGCGAGGAGGCGGTGCATCCTGCCCTACTGTGCATTCTCCCCCGTGGCTCCTCTCCCGAGGAGGTGTTCGAGATTGCCGATCCCGCGCTCGAGCTCCGAACGGATCAGCCGGTGCAGTTTCAGGCCTACTCTTCGAGCCGCGAAGACTGCCGAGCCGGGGCCGTCCTCACGCTGCGTGAAGGCGATTTCCACGCTCTACCGCCACTCCAGACCATTTTCCGGACGGCGGGGCCATCCGGCTCTGGAGCAGGCCGGACTATACCCGTTCGTCTGGCTGCCAAAATGAACGCGCTCGGCCTTCTCCAAGTATCATTGGTCAGCGCGGACGCGGCGATCGAGGAGTCCTGGCCTCTCGAATTCAATCTCCGCCCGCACGAGCACGGCGGCGGGGCGCCTCGGGCGGGCGCGGTTCGCGATGCTGCTGCCCGGGTCGAGCCCAATGCCGGGGCGCACTCGCTCCAAGCGGCGCAGAAATATATCGAGATCGTGTTTTCCGGCCTGCCGGGCAAAGCAACGAAGGTGAGTGCCGCCATTGTCTTCAGGGCGTTGGAGCGCATTCTCGAAGTGCTTAGGGGCGAGTGGAACGCTGGCCTGTTGCGCGCCCTCTGGCCCGCCCTGGATGAGCAGCTCGGGGGAAGAACGATTTCCGTCGATCATGAGGAGGCTTGGCTCACCTTGGCCGGGTTCCTGTTGCGGCCGGGCTTCGGTGTGGCCCACGACGAGCATCGCATCGATCGCCTGTGGCGCCTGAACGATGCTGGCCTCTGTTTTCCGGGCAAGCGGATCAAATCCCAGGAATACATTCTGTGGCGCCGGGTTGCGGGCGGGCTCAGCCGGGAGCGGCAGGAGAAACTCCTGGCCGGCGAGCTCGACAGGATCCGCAATGGAAAGGGGCCGCCCGAGCTGGTGCGCTTGGCGGGCGCTCTGGAACTCATCCCGAAAGCGATGAAGACGGAGCTGATCAAGGTTTTCGTCGATACCGGGGTCATGCTGGCTCGCGAGAGGCGGCACTGCGCACCCTATCTCGCCGCACTCGGGCTCCTGCTCAACAGGGCTCCGCTCTACGGCGGGCCGGAGACCGTCGTGTCCCCCGATCTGGTCGAAGACGCGTATGCGGCGTTTCGAGACTTCGATTGGGCCGATCCGGAACTGCTGGAATTGCAGAACCTGTTTCTCCGGGCGGCGCGCGTGGTCGGGGATCGGAACCTGGATGTGCCCCCGCCGCTGCGCAAGCAGATCGCCGGCAAGCTGGAGAAGTCCGGCGTCACCCCGCTGCGGACCGCCAAGGTCAAGGAATTTGTCCCGGTAGGACGGTCCGACCGTGCCAGCCTGTACAGCGAGGCTCTGCCCCCGGGCCTTGTCTTCGGCACAGGCTAGAGCGCGATGGCTTGAGGCGGACTCGGGTTCCCAATTCGCGAGCGAATTGGGGTCCCGATCGTCGGAAAGGCTGAATCGCGCTCTCAAAGCAAAAAATCCTAGAGCGGGATGAGTTGACTTAAAGTCATCCCGCTCTAAAGGGAAAACACACCTAGGGTCACGCCTGCGCCAAGAGAGGGCGGCGGGATAGCATGACTGCTACCGGTTTCATCCCTCGCGAGTCGGCGCAGCCGGGCATGTTACTTGACAGTAACGTCACGGGCGTGCCAAGCCCCTGCGGCTTAGCCCCGTTCAGCTTCGCGAGCCGGTGGCGGGTCAGCTCCGGCGTTCTCGGAGGTCCCGACTAGCAGCCCCGGTTCCGCGGGCCAAGGTCGGGTTCCCAATCCCGGGCCCCCATTTTGCGGCGCAAATGGGGACCCAGTGCTTGCGAATTGGGAACCCGGAGCCCCCGCCTGTCCCAAGGGGAGGCGCAGTAGCCCGCGGAGGGCAACCGCCCCTAGGTTCCGAGCATGATCCGAACAGCGCATTCGGAGCCACCGGGGCCGCTGCGGCCGCATCGCTGAGCCCGGCCCCGTCGGCAGACGAGGAACGAACCCCGCGCCGGGGCCGCAGCCCGCGTCGGGGCGCCAAAAGCTCCAGCCCGGACCGGATCCCGAGCATGCCGCACAGCGGGCGCAGCATGCGGCCCGCCTGCGGCGACCCGGCCAGCAGCGCCCTCATCTCCGGATCAGCCAGCAAGTACTCCACCTGCCCAGCAAAGGCCGCCGACTCCGGCGCCAGCCGAAGCAGCCAGCCAAAGTCGCGCGGCGCCCGGAACGGGGGAGGCAAGCCCGCCAGGCCGGGCAGTTGCGGCAAACTCTCAGCCGAGCCCCGAACGGATCGCGCCGCCGAAAGCCGGCCGGCGCGGAAATCCGCCAACAGGGCCTCAAACCGCACCGCCAGGCGGCGCAGCCGCGTCCAGGCCAGAAAGAGCAGCGGCACATTTGTCCGGTCCTTGGCCATGCGCGCCGCCAGCGCCTCGCACAGCCTCGCGAGGGTCAGGCCCAGGCGGTGCGACAGGCTTGTTGCGGGTTGAGAGGCGTCCAAGGCATGAACAAAATAAGAACACAACCCCCCATAGTTGTCAAGACCTAATAAGAAAGACATTTTCGGATGAGAAGACATTTCGGTCACGCCGGCGGCCAGAAGACGCCACCCCTATAGCATCGCTGTCACCGTTTTATCTCGCGGGTCGGCAGCCGGTGGACGGTTAGAGCACGTCCGATCCAGTTGATCGCCCCCGGAATTCCCAGCCATGCGTCGCCCTGCGAGTCCGGCTCTGCACCGACTCGCATGGGTGCCGGTGCCGGGGGCTCTATTCGGAGGATTTGCCCGGCAGGGCATCGATTTAAGCGGCCCCCTAACCCTAAAAAAAGGGTAGGCAGCGCATCGAATGGCATGAGGAGCCTCTAACCACGATACGATTCTCCCCGTCGATAAAAAAAGTCAGGGACCTTTGACCTTCGCGAAACGTGCTCCTGCCCAGTCCATCAGGCCGTATCGAAGTCGGAATTACGCGCGCGCGTCGCCTTCTCTGTGTCGTTCAAGTGCGCGCTTCATCTCGCGACGCCAGCAGTAGTCGGAGGTATGAAGTCAGCGCTAATAAGGAGAAGAATGATATGGCGGATTCTGGATTTTCCCCTGACCCCGTCATTACTGTCCCGTGTAATCTTTCGATCGTGCCAGTCATTGATGACACCTTGGCGTTTCAAAGTAGCAAGTGCCTTTGTTGCGGCGCTGGCCTCCAAGATTTTGGCATGTGTCGACGATGACATGACGCGCGCGGAGGTTTGCCATCTCGATAGGGTCGCTCCCTTCAACTGTCATTATGCCCTCCTCCGGTTGGTCCGACCGCCGCCAGATTTCGGCGTTCTGCGAATCGAACGCCCGGATCCCGATGAAATCCTGCCGTTCGATCTGTATTTCATGAAGTTCAGGTCGAGCTCGATGGCGGAACGCTTTGCCAAGCAAATGCGCTCCCACTTTCTCAGCATGAACCCGTTTTGCCATAACGATCCGGTCAGCAAATGCTGGGCCTGAGGGTATCATGAGTTACTGGAACGGCTTGGCAAATGGCAATGGGAGAATCCGTATCTGGGACGCATGTGCTGTCGTGTCGCCGAGTTCGACACCGGCTACGACAACGCTTGCGGCTAGCAGTCTCGCGTATGACGGCTTCAGCCTCAGGTGGCCGGAGGTAAAGCTTGTTGCTCGACGGGGGCTGGTACCGCTGGTTTGGGCGTGATCAGCCAATCTTGCAGCGAGTGCCGCACCTGATATTCAAATTCCACGTTTAGCGCCTCCATCATCTGCCGGGTTAGCTCATAGAGGGCGGTCCGGAGGTCTTGATCGCCTAGTGTCCGCTGGCGAGCGACGCGCGCTTCGGCAAAGGCTGTGCGGGTGCCATCGGAGCTGTAGATGCCGAGTTCGACGGCTAACTGGCCTGATAGGGTGTCTCCGAGGCGTGCGATCGCGGCATCTTTAATTACGAATACCGCCCGGCCTGAAGAGCCAGCAGGGCGCAAACGGTCTTGCGCCATTTGCTGCAAGGCCTGGGTCGGTTGGGCGGGATCGAGAGGGGTCAGTCCGTCAGCAGGTACATATTGTTGGTCGACGGTGACGGACGCGACGTTGAGCTCAAGCGGGGGGAGATAATCGTAGCGCAGCGGCGTGAAGACGACCGGTGCCTGCTGACGCTGGCAGGCCGCTAGCGTCAGGCTGGTGGCAAGCCAAAAAATGAGCACTGCGACCCGGTTCGCGACGGTGTTCATGGCCTGTGAGCCTGAACAACGGGGGTGGCCGGGTCAACCGGCGTGGTTTGTGCGATGGGAGGAACTCATTTGGGCCGCGGGCTTCTTTGATCCTTGCCGTGGATGTCTTCTCGGGCGAAGCGAAAATCGAAGTTGCAGAACTCGCAGGTCATGGTGATGTCGCCGTCGGCGGCCATGTGATCCAGATCGTCGCCAGAAAAACTTTCGAGGATACCTGCAAGCCGTGCGCGCGAACAGCGGCAGCCATAGGAGAGCGCGCGGAAGCTTCCGATGGCCACACCTTCGGTGTGGAATAGACGGTAAAGGAGGTGCTCAGGTGCGAGGCGATCGTCCAGCAGCTCCTCCCCAGTGAGCGTGCTCACGAGAGCAAGTGCCGTGCGCCAGGTTTCGTCCTGGGCTGTCTGGTCCATCGCTGGATCGACGCCGCCAGCACCAGCAATTTTTTCAAGGATGAGTGCGCCTGCGCGCCAGCCGAGAGGTGAGGGCGCTGCTGCCAGGCGAACTTCGCATTCAAGCTGCTCGCTCGTGCGGAAGTAGTGCGAAGCCATATCGGCTAAGGTGTCACCTTCGATTGTGACGATGGCCTGGTACCGGTCGTGATCAGCGCCTTGATCCACCGTGAAGGCCAGATACCCCTTGCCGAGCAAGGCGCCTGCATCCGAGTCCGGGTCTTTGGCCAAAGTATCCGCGAGCTTATCTGGATTGGCCCGGGCGTAGCCCCGAAGGGCGCCGGTGTCGGTGCAATCGGCGAGCAAAGTCGGGACCGGCCCGTCTCCCTTTGCTTGCAAGCTGAAGGAGCCGCGAAACTTGAGAGCGGTGGCCAGTCCAGCGGCAAGGGCGAGCGCTTCTCCGGCAAGCCGGGTGACCGCTCGGGGATTGGCGTGCCGGGTAAGGAGTGCGTCCGCAAGGGGGCCGAGCCGAATCAGCCGCCCCCGGACTGGGCGACGGGGCAGATAGAAGTGCGTGATACCTCGTGGTACCACGATGTCAGGGACGTCAGGGCGTTGGCTGTCGAGAAAGGCGGGGATTTGCGGCATCGCCTCAAGATAGGAAAGGGTTAGGCTTGCGCCTACGCCCGCCGGGGAAAGTAAGGTGCTTCGGGTTCTGAGTGGGGGGCTTCTGTTGCCCGGTGCCCCCCGAACCGCGCTTATCGCTTATGCAGCGACAGCGAGCGCCTCATTGTCATTGGCACTTATCAATCGGCCCGATAACGGCGGAACCATGCCGAGCGAAAGATGCGTCTTTACTGCGCGTGTCGAGCCTGTTTCGCCCCCCTAGGTGGTGGAGGCGCCGGGCACTGCCCCCGGGTCCACTACGCTTATTCCACACATCGCTTATCGCCATAGCCGGGCGAACCGGCGAAGCGTGATATAGGCGATGGAACGGGGAAGTGAAGGGCCGAGTCGATATGGGTCTGGGCGGGGAAAAAACGGCCGGGGCGAACGGGGCTAATCCGATCCCCACTGGGCGCGTCACGGCGCCTGGGCTGGAGAAGCTCCTGTATGAGTGTTTCCCGGTCCTGGATCACGGATTCGTAAGGGTAATCGATTACATGGGAGACGATTCGGCGATCGTGCAAGCGGCACGGGTCTCCTACGGCCGGGGTACGCGGCAGTTTAGCGAGGATAGCGGGCTCATCCGGTATCTGATGCGGCACCGGCACAGCACTCCGTTCGAGATGTGTGAGATCAAGTTTCATGTGAAGCTGCCAATTTTTGTAGCCCGGCAATGGATCCGGCATCGGATGGCTAATGTAAATGAACATTCGGCGCGGTATTCGGTGCTCGACGGGGAGTTTTACGTTCCGGATCCAAAGCATTTGGCTGCGCAGTCAGGGGCGAACCGGCAAGGGCGGGGCGCCGTGCTCGAGGGGGCGGAGGCGCTGCAGATTCTCGAATGGCTCCGGGCGGACGCTGAGCGCTGTTATGATCATTACTTAGCAATGCTCAACGAGGACTCAAGCGGCGCGAAACTGCATGCTAAGCGGAAGGGTCTGGCGCGCGAGCTTGCGCGGATGAATTTGACGCTGAACACCTATACCCAATGGTACTGGAAGATCGACTTGCATAATTTGCTGCATTTTCTCGGGCTTCGGGCCGATCCTCACGCGCAGCATGAGATTCGCGCGTATGCCGAAGCGATCATGCAGACGGTTTCCCGCTGGGTCCCCCTCGCCTTCGCCGCCTTCCAGGACTACCGGCTCTCAGCCGCAACGCTCTCCGCGCCGATGCTCGCCGTGGTGCGGCGAATGCTCGCGGGCGAGACGGTCGCCCCAGCGGAGAGCCGGCTGTCGAAGCGGGAATGGGCCGAGCTTATGACCGTCCTGGGACGCGCGCCATGATCGTCGTTTTCGGCTCAATCAATCTGGACTTGATCTTCCCCCTTCCCTTCCTCCCGGCGGCCGGGGAGACCGTGCTGACCCGCTCGGTGCGGATCGAGCCCGGCGGCAAGGGCGCCAATCAGGCGGTCGCCGCCGCGCGGGATGGGGCACGGGTGGTGATGGCCGGGGCGGTCGGCCGCGACGCGCTGGCCGGCACGGCCTTCGCCGGGCTGCGCGAGGCGGGCGTCGATCTCTCGCGGGTCGTGGAGAGCGACGAGGGAACGGGCGTGGCCGCCGTGTGCGTGGATCGCGCCGGCAACAATGCAATCGCAGTCGGTTCCGGCGCCAACCTCGCGGCCCGTGCCGACCAGGTAGACGATGCGCTGCTCGGTCCCGGCACGACGCTCCTGGTGCAGATGGAGACCGACGCGGAGCAGGTCGCATACCTCATCCGGAGAGCGCGGGCGCGCGGGGCTCGCGTCGTCCTGAATCTCGCGCCTGCGGGGCCGCTGCCCATGGAGACGCTGCGTCAGGTAGATGTGCTGGTCGTCAACGAGAGCGAAGCGGCGTGGCTTGCTGCACATCTCGACACCGCACCCGACGCCGCCGCGCTGCGTGAGGCGCTCGACGTGGACACGGTGCGCACCCTTGGCGGCGATGGCACCAACTTCGCGGCTGGTTCCGAAACGGGCCTGGTCCCCGCCTATCCGGTCGAACCGGTGGATACGACCGGCGCGGGCGATTGCTTCACGGGCGTACTGGCTGCCGCGCTCGATCGGGGTGCTTCGCTACCCGACGCGATACGCCGCGCCTCGGTTGCCGGCGCGCTTGCCTGCACCCGCGTAGGCGCGCAAGCCAGTCTGCCGCAGGCGGACGAAATCGACCTTGCGATCAGGAATCTTTGATCGCGGCAAAGACCGCGTCCGCGTCGTACGATGCGCGCGTTGGCATTGTGGCGAGCGGCAAGACGGTAATCCGCTGCGATTGTCTCAATGCCAATCCAGACACCGTGAAAAAGATGATGCCCGGCGGAATATCCGGGCTGCTTTCGGCGTACCTATAACACGGGTCCGGATAACCAGCCTGGTCGCACAAGCGATTCGAGGCATCCCCAACTGCCGGACGCAACCGCCGAACAACCGTTTGGGACTCGGATCATGAGAGCTTCTATTTCCAGTCGATTCGCCTTGCCTTTGCTCGGGTTGCTGTTCGTTCTGCCTCCGGGGCCACCCGCAGACGCGGACGAGGGGCCGCTTTTGGATGAACTGCACAACATCAAGACGCTCGCCTCGACTGTTCCTAAGAACGGAGACGTAAATCCCTATGGTGTCGCCATAGTACCCCGGACCATGGGGCGCTTGCACACGGGTCATATCCTCGTCAGCAACTTCAACAATCAAGCAAACCAGCAAGGCACCGGAACAACAATCGTCGATGTGGCGCGAAATGGGTCCGTCAGCCTGTTCGCCCAGATCGACCCCGCGCACCTGCCCGGCGCCTGTCCCGGCGGGGTTGGATTGACGACCGCGCTCGTCGTCTTGAAAGCCGGCTGGGTCATCGTTGGAAGCCTGCCTACTGCTGACGGCACAGCGGCAACCGCCAAGGCCGGATGTCTCATAGTTCTTGATAGCAACGGCACGCCCATCGAGACTTTCTCGGGCGGTCCTATCAACGGCCCGTGGGACATGACGGCCGATGACCGTGGTTCCGAGGCGACGCTGTTCTTCACCAATGTCCTCAACGGCACCGTCGAAGCCAACGGCAAGGTGGTCAACGAAGGCACCGTGGTGCGCCTGGTTTTGAACCTTTCAGACAAGAAGCCGTCCATAAGTGAGGAGAAGGTGATCGGCTCGGGGTTTCCCGAGCGTACGGATCCGGCCGCACTGGTCATCGGCCCGACCGGACTCGGACTGGGCTTCCGATCTTCAGGTTACGACGATGAGCCCGTATTGTACGTGGCGGATACCTTGAATAGCCGGGTCATATTCCTGCCGGGTCCCCTCACCAGCGGCGATCAGGGACAAGGCATCACGTTATCCCAGGGCGGCTCTCTGAACGGTC
>JAFAHH010000635.1 GCA_019237355.1 Acetobacteraceae bacterium
GGTTGTTGACGATTACGGTAGTTTTTATAGAGCCTCGACTTGCTTAACCCTTGATATGGCTTACAATAACGCTCGGCAGCTGGCCCGGCCAGATCGAGATTGGCTCCAGCCCTAATTCTCCAAACGGACTAATGCGGAGGAATGTCCAGATGCGCGTCTATTACGATCGTGACGCCGATGTGAACCTGATCAAGGGCAAGAAGGTCGCCATCATCGGGTATGGCAGCCAGGGCCATGCGCACGCCAACAATCTGAAGGAAAGCGGCGTCACCGAGCTAGCGGTCGGCTTAAGGCAAGGCTCGGCGGGGGTGGCCAAGGCACAGAATGCGGGGTTACGCGTGCTCGACCCAGCCGAATGCGCCAAATGGGCCGATGTGATCATGGTGCTCACACCCGACGAGGGCCAGGGCGATCTCTATCGCGAAAAGCTTGGTCCCAACATGCGGCCGGGCGCCGCGCTCGCCTTTGCCCATGGGCTGAACATCCATTTCAACCTGATCGATCCCCGGCCGGATATCGACGTGTTCATGATCGCCCCCAAAGGACCCGGCCATACGGTTCGCAGCGAGTATCAGCGCGGCGGGGGCGTGCCGTGCCTCGTTGCCGTCGCGCAGAATCCATCGGGCAATGCGCTCGAGATTGCCTTGAGCTATGCTAGCGCGATCGGCGGCGGCCGAGCGGGCATTATTGAAACCACCTTCAAAGAGGAATGCGAAACCGACCTGTTCGGTGAGCAGGTCGTGCTCTGCGGTGGGCTCGTGGAGCTGATCAAAGGCGGCTACGAGACCTTGGTTGAGGCGGGATACGCCCCGGAAATGGCCTATTTCGAATGCCTGCATGAGGTGAAGCTGATCGTCGATCTGATCTATGAAGGCGGCATCGCCAATATGAATTATTCGGTCAGCAATACCGCCGAGTACGGCGAATATGTCAGCGGACCGCGGATCATCAACGACGCGACCAGGGCCGAAATGAAGCGGGTTTTGGGGGATATCCAGTCAGGCCGGTTCACGCGGGATTGGATGCTAGAGAATCGAGTCAATCAAACCAGCTTCAAGGCAATGCGCCGCCGCAGCCAAGAGCACCCGATCGAGCAGGTTGGCGAGAGGCTGCGGGCGATGATGCCCTGGATCGGCAAGAACAAGCTGGTCGATAAGAGTAAGAACTAAAGCTCCTTCATAGGTTCGGATCGATTACGATACCTCGGATTGCCCCTCTTATTTGGTTCAAATGGCGAGGGTGGCTGTGAAATCAGTGGTCTGGGGCCAGTTGCCAGGGGTCACTTTGGTGGCGGGAGTGAGGCGCCATGGAGCGGATTAAGGCTATTCAGGCAGACATTACTAAATTGCAGGTCGATGCGATTGTGAATGCGGCGAACCAGTCTTTGCTGGGGGGCGGTGGAGTGGATGGGGCAATTCACCGAGCAGCCGGGCCGGAGCTGCTCGAAGAATGCCGCACCCTCGGCGGTTGCCCGACGGGCAGCGCCAAAATAACCAAGGGGTACCGGTTGCCCGCCCGCCATGTGATCCACGCGGTAGGTCCGCGCTGGCGCGGGGGCATGCATGGCGAACCCGAGCGCCTGGCCGGGTGCTATCGGGAGAGCTTTCGTCTCGCTAAGGAGAATGGGGTCCGCTCAATCGCCTTGCCTGCCATCAGTTGCGGGATTTACGGCTATCCGGTGCCCGAGGCCACTCAGATTGCGGTTCGGGAAACGCGGGCCTTTCTCGCCCAGGATGATACTATCGAGCGCGTGATTTTCGCCTGCTTCGGCCAGGAGATCCTGGCGGCCTATCAGCAGGAATTAAGCCGGTAGCGCGAATGGCTTGAGGCAGACTCGGGTTGCCAATTCCCGATCATCGGAAAGCCTGACTCGCGCTCTCAAAAGCAAAAATCCTAGAGCGGGGATGGCTTCAGCGGAGGTCATCCCCGCTCGAGCACCAAAATTCCGTTAAGCCCCGAGGCAAGTACCCGGCGCAAGTCGGGCAAAGCAAGCGCAATGCATCCGTCGGTTGGTGAGTAGTCGGGGGCTGCGACATGGAGGAAAATAGCGGAGCCCCGGCCGGGGTGGATGGGCGCGTCGTTCCAGCCGAGCACACCGATTATGTCGTAAACCGAGTCGCTCCGCCAAAGCTCCTCGTAATGCGCTGGATGGGGCAGGCGAATGTGGCGGTTGTAATCAGGATGATCAGGGTCATCGCACCAGCCATCACTGGGAGCGATCGGCTCCAGGGGTACAACGCATTCCGGCGCTTTGACCCGATCAGCACGGTAGAGCACGCGCCGCAAGGGCAGTAGCCCGGCGGGTGTCGCGCCGTCCCCTTCACGTTTGCTGCTGCTCACGCCCGTGCGGCCGAGCGCCGCCCGGAACACAAATCCTCTAGCCGTGAATCGTCCGTCCGGGTGGAGAGTGGCCTGCATGCGGCTTTTTTAGCAGCGCTTCCTTGCTTACTGGAAGCGCTCTGCTTTGTTTTGCGAGCATCTTCGGGCCCCATCGCGCCCGCGCGATCGGAACCCGGGTACGCGCTCCTGGAACCGCAAGCGTTTCTAGTCAAGCGCGATCTGCAAGCTGCGCCGCCAGCTCCTTCAACTGGGCGCACGACAGGTCATCGAGGATCGGCGGCGGACTCACGCATTGCGTTGAATCCGAGATGGCCGCCGTTGGGAGAGTATCATATTTGCGACTCGCCCGCGCCGACCTTGCTGACGGATTTCGAACCGGCGGAATTGTCGCCCCTTGCCCGGAGTTTTGCCGGTCTTACAAAACTGGTGTAAGTCGTTGATTACATTGGTGAGCCCGGTGGGAATCGAACCCACGACCCCAAGATTAAAAGTGCAAGGGTCAGCTCTTCCCCTACCCTCCGCTAGTCACCGCAGCCCTCCGCAAATTGTAGACAGCCGCCACGTTTAGCCCAAATTCAGACCCCGCTGTCCGACGCGGTTTTCCGCTTGCCTCCGTCCTCTTTGTCCTGTCAATGTCCTGTTCGCGCTGTGGTCGACTGTTGGCCCGAGGGCGGAGAACGGCATGCAGATCAAAGTTGTGAGCGAAGGTCCAATCAGGATTACCAAGAGTAGCATTGACGCGGCATGGCGCCGTCGCGCTCCGGGCACGCGGCTCATCATTCGTGATAGCGGATGCAGGGGT
>JAFAHH010000716.1 GCA_019237355.1 Acetobacteraceae bacterium
TCCCATAGTGCAAGATCGACCGCTGAGATCGCATTCAGAACGATGCCACGCCGGCCGTAATACTGCGTCGCGAAATACATCTGGTCCCAGGCCTGCTCGATATCGGTGATCCGCCGACCTTCGATGAAGCGCGACAGATGCCGCTCAACGATGAAGGCGCCGATCTCGCCGGCGGTCGTGATCGCAAAGCCGGTCGTGCCGTCTTCGGCTTCCAGTTCCACAACGAGGGTGCCAAGCACGTTGATGCCGAAAGATCGCCGGCTCTGGCGATATTCCGGATAGCGCGCCATGGGCGTCGCAATGTGGTCGTCGATCCAATGGCCGTCCTGCACGTCATGGTAATCGCCCCCGCCGCCGCGGACAACGCTGGCACGGACATGCTTGATTCTCGGCGCGGCCATCCTTCACCTCCCCTGTTTCAACTCTTGGAGTCCCGAACATGGCCCAGCGGTTTCGATCGCAATGTGATTGTTGCGTGGTTGCGCTTCCGGTATTCGACAGGGCGCTCCGACCGCTCCATTGGCAAGCACAGCCGGAGCTCGGTGTGCTTTACGGAGGATCGCCGTTCTCCCGGAGTGCTTCCGCCCTGCCATGCTTTTTTGCTTCTAAGCAGCTTACCTGCTAGGTTGACACATAGTCAACCAGTAGCCTACCCTATCCACAAACAGACGCCTCAAGGGGGGAGCTTGCCGCGATGCCAGGGGAATTGCCTGCTTTTCCGGCAGTTCGAGGCTGAACCTTTGCCCCCTCGCGTCGCCCCAGTCCATCACCGAGACAGAATGCACGTGCTGTGTGTGAAGCGCAGCTATGGCTGACCGAAAACATCTCCCTCCGCGGCGGCCCGCCAGCGCCCTGAAGAAAAAGGTCACCATCGATAGGAGCAGTTCGTCATGAAATTGCTGCGTTATGGCTCACCCGGCCAGGAACGGCCGGGATTGTTGGATCAGCAAGGCCGCATCCGGGACCTGTCCCAGCACATCAACGACATTGATGGCGCTCAGCTCACACCCTCAGCTCTCGCCGCGCTGGGGTCGGCCGATACGTCGGCCTTGCCGGTCGTAGAAGGCAAACCCCGGTTGGGGCCGCCGGTCACTGGAGTCGGCAAATTCATCGCTATTGGCCTCAATTTCTCCGATCACGCCGCGGAATCGAATCTGCCGATCCCGCCCGAGCCGGTCATGTTTATGAAAGCCACGAGCTGCATCGTCGGCCCAAACGACACCGTGGTCATTCCTCGCGGCTCCACCAAAACGGATTGGGAGGTCGAGCTTGGCGTGGTGATCGGCACCAAGGCGAGCTACGTCGAGAAATCAGCGGCCCTGTCGCACGTGGCCGGGTATCTCGTGGTCAACGACGTCTCGGAGCGCGAATATCAAATCGAGCGCCACGGGACGTGGGACAAAGGTAAGGGCTGCGACACCTTCGGGCCGATCGGGCCGTGGCTGGTGACTTCGGATGAAGTCGGCGATCCACAGAAGCTTGCGATGTGGCTTGAGGTAAACGGCGAGCGGAAGCAGAACGGCAGCTCCGCGACGATGATTTTCGATGTAGCGACGCTCGTAAGCTACTTGAGCCAGTTCATGACGCTCTGGCCGGGCGACATCATCACCACTGGCACGCCCCCTGGGGTCGGTATGGGGCAGAAGCCACCGCAATATCTGAAGCCCGGCGACGTGGTCCGTCTCGGCATCGAGAAGCTGGGCGAGCAGCAACAAACCTGCGTCGCCTGGGAGCCACAGCGATGACCTACAATGATCGCTTCTTCGGCCGGCGTGCCGTCATCACTGGTGGTGCGTCCGGGATTGGCTTCGATGTTGCTAAGCGGATTGCGGAGGAAGGTGGATCGGTGTGCCTCTGGGACCTGGACCAGGCATTGCTCGAGCGTTCGGTTGCGGTGATCGGAACCAAGAGTATCGGCATTGCCGTCAACGTCGCCGAATGGCCGGAAGTGGAACGCGCGACAAACGAGACCGTGGAGCAGATGGGCGGCATCGACACACTCGTTGCGAGCGCGGGCATTACCGGCCCGAATGCCACCGTTTGGGAATACCCGGTCGACAAATGGCGCCAAGTGATCGAGGTCAACCTGAACGGGCTATTCTACTGTAATCGCGCCGTTGTGCCGCACATGCTCTCGGGCGGCTACGGACGGATTATCAATGTCGCCTCCATAGCTGGCAAGGAGGGCAATCCGAACGCATCCGCCTATAGTGCATCGAAGGCCGCGGTGATTGGCCTGACCAAATCGCTCGGCAAGGAGCTTGCACAGAAGAACATCACCGTGAACACGGTTACGCCGGCTGCGGTCCGCACGCCGATTTTCGATCAAATG
>JAFAHH010000731.1 GCA_019237355.1 Acetobacteraceae bacterium
AGGCTCAGGGAGCGAACGCGCCGGGCGGCGCTAAGGATTATGTCCAGAAAGGAAAGATGACCGGGGGCTACGCGCTGCTCGCCTGGCCGGCAGCCTACGGCAACTCGGGAATCATGATGTTCCAGGTCAATCAGGACGGGATTGTATTCCAGAAGGACTTGGGGCCGGAGACCGCGCAGCGGGCAGGCGCGATCACCCGCTTCGACCCCGATCTGAGCTGGGCGCGGGTGGAGATTGCCACGCAGTAGGCTGGCGCAGACCAGATTCGGGCGGCACGGTCCAGCCTGAATGGCGTCGCTTGGGGGCAGACCGTTCCAGATTAAGGGAACCGGCTAACGTCACTGCGAAGAGCGCGACGTGCGCCCCGCTGCATAACCCTGCTGATACGCCGATTGCTCGTTCTGCTTGACATGATTGTAGATCAGGCCGCCGGCGAGACCGGCCGCTGCCCCGATACCCGCGCCCAGCCCGGCATTGCCTGCAATCGCGCCAATAGCCGCACCCCCGGCAGTGCCGATTGCGGTGCCTGAGAGCGCCCGCTGCTGGCCTGGGGTCATACCCGAACAGCCCGCCAGAGCCAGGCAGGTCGTTAGGAGAATGACTTTGGGTTTCATATGCTTTCTCCCCACATTTAGCGGCCGCGAGGGCACGGGTATTGCTGGGACAGGAAGGCGGCTATCGCGTCGGTCGCGGGCTGCGCCATCTGGTTTGGATTTGCCCGGGCCCATTGCACGAATTTCGCGACTCCCTCGTTACGGGTCGGCAATGGATTGGGCAGGCAGAAGAGGCGACGGGATTGGCTCGCCATCTCTTCCTGCTCCATCACGCGGACGGTGCCAACTCCGAAGCCGTGACAGAAATTTATGGCTGCGGTGAACATTGGATCGGATTGCGTTGCGGCGCAGAGCTCGACCAAGTCGGCGGTATTGCGAACTTGGAACGTGTCCTCAGTGACGGCCGCCCATCCAGCCGGCGCCGATACCGCCATGCAACCGGCAAAGACTGGAACCCAAGGCCGGAATTTCATTCCCTGTCCTCCCCGAATCCATTGTTTCAGGCTGGGCAGTTTGACGCCGCTGCATGGCGAGGTCCACGAAAATTTCGTGACATGCTCATCCCAGCGGCCCAGACTCGAGCAAAGGCTTCGGTATGGGAAAGTGGGGTGGAAATCGGTTCCGTGAGAACACCCGACGACTACTCAGCAGTATGTAGTCTCCCACTTTGGATCGCACCCGCCAATACCGGGAGGTGAATAGGTGAGCGATGGCGAGCGAAGATTTGTCTCCGGGTGAGAACGACCGCGCCGCGCCGATATTCGGTACGACCCAACTTCTAGAACGCGCCGTTGTTCTTTGCTCTTCCTGGGGTTGCTCGTTGCGGTACTGGCGGTGCTGCGCCCCTTCGCGACCGCAATCCTATTCGGGATGATCCTGGCCATTGCGGCCTGGCCGCTGCGGGACTTTTTGCTCCGGCGCCATCTGAGCCGCGGGGTTGCTCCGATTCTTCTGTTATTTCTCGCACTCGCCGTGGTCGCTCTGCCGATAATTGCAGTCGGGTCCGAACTTACGGAACGTCTCGTTCAGGCAACTCAGCGCTTGCAAGCATACCTTACAACCGCGCCACCCCTGCCGCGCCGGCTCGCGGGCCTACCCATCGTTGGCACGCGGCTCGATACATTCTGGGAGGAGGCGAGACAGGCGGAGGGAGGCGTCCGGACCGTTCTCGAACCCTATGCCGCGACGGTGCAGCACGGTTTGGTAGAGGCGGCGCAGGCTCTCGCCCAAAGCGTTCTGCAAACCCTGTTATCGCTGGTGGTCGCCGCGATGTTTTGGGTGAGCGGGGATGCCCAAGCCCGGGTGCTAAGCGACATCCTCCAGCGACTCGGCGGCGAGGCTGGGGCAGCGACGCTGCAGGTCGCGGCTGGCGCCGTGCGCGGCGTAGCGTACGGGGTGGTGGGGACCGCGGCCATCCAGGCTGCGGTATTGGCGATCGGCCTAATTATAGCTGGTGTACCTGGAGCCGCCCTGCTTGGTTTCACCACCCTGCTTCTCGCGCTGACCCAGATCGGAGCGCCCCTGATCGTGCTAATCTGGGGCGGCGCGGCCGTTTGGCTATTTGGCCAGGGCAGCCAAGGCTGGGGGATTTTCATCATCGCCTGGGGTCTGTTCGTGAGCACGATCGACAATTTCATCAAGCCTTGGCTGATCGGCTTTGGCCTGGCCATGCCGCTTGGCTTAATCATCCTGGGCGTGTTCGGCGGTTTCATCGCCTTCGGCTTCTTGGGCCTCTTCATCGGGCCAATGCTGATCGCGGTCGCATTCAGGCTGCTTAATATGTGGCTTGCGTCGCCAGCCCGGAGCGCAACACCGAAGCTGGGCGTCGAGCCGGCGAGGGCGGTGTCCGCCAAGGTGGAACCGCTCTAGGAGTCGTTTTTAGAGCAGATTCACGCGATGGGATCACCTGCGGCGATCCCACTTGATCGCGATCTGCTCTAGCATTCTGCTCAAAAAGGAAGGCCAGGGCTCTGCCCTGGACCCGTCATGCGGGGAGCATGCTGTTCGCATGACGGGGCCGAAAGGCCCCAGACCCCACCCACTAAGTTATTGGATTGCAAAGGCTCTGCCTTTGCTGGGGTCCAGGGGCAAAGCCCCT
>JAFAHH010001046.1 GCA_019237355.1 Acetobacteraceae bacterium
GCGCGAGTAGTGCGGCGCATAGCAACGGCCACAAACATTCCCCGCGCAATCGCCCAGGCGGCAATTGCCCAACCCAGAAAAATTCCAATACCGGGTATGATCAGCGCAAGCACGAGCGCCACTATATTGAACAGCAGAATCCGAAGACCAACCGCAATCCCGTCCCAGATTTGCAGGCTAAGCCTCTCGCCTCGCGGCGGCGGCAGGTCGGGATACCATCGCCATTCGACCGCCTGGGCGATCCGTTCCATGAAGAGCCCACCGATCGCGGCGGCCACAGGAAGGAAGAGCCAGAATGCGAGCAGAGCGCTGCCGATCCCAGTGAGCAAATCGGCAGCCCAGACATGCCAGCCGGAGAGCCAGTGGTGAACGGCCCACACCGCGCCGGCGACCAGTAGCGCGAAACAGAGCGCGGCGCATGCAATGCTTCGCCAGAGCACGCCCTGGAAAACCGGATCATCGAGTTGCTGAACCGCACGAGTGAGCGGCATAAAAAGCCAGTTCATCGCGTCTGATTGCCCAGGTCATGGCTCGGTGGTAGCAGCGGCGCCATCGGGCCGGAGCCTCTCATGACCTCACCTCGTTTCGACATACTGGGCATTGGCAATGCTATTGTAGACGTGGTCGCGCGGGCAGACGACGCGTTTCTTTCCAAACACAACATGCGTAAAGGAGCGATGACGCTGATCGATGCCGTCGCTGCCGAGAAATTGTATTCGGCGATGCCGCCCGGCCAAGAGAGCAGCGGCGGGTCGGTGGCAAACACATGCGCCATAGCGGCCGGGCTGGGCGCCCGGGTGGCTTATTTGGGCAAAGTGGCCGAAGATCAGCTTGGTGAGGTGTTCCGCCATGACATCACCAACGCCGGCGTGCATTTCCCAACCAGCGCCTTGAAAGATGGGGTGCCGACCGCACGCTGCCTCATCCTCGTGACATCCGACGGCCAGCGGACGATGAACACCTATCTCGGGGCGTGTGTCGCTTTCGGCATATCGGATCTGGATGACGCGCTGATCAACGATTCGGCGATCCTTTATCTCGAGGGTTATCTGTTCGATCCCCCCGCTGCACAGGCGGCGTTCCGTCGGGCGGCTGCCATGGCGAGGCAAGCTGGCCGGCGCGTCGCGCTCTCGCTTTCGGATGCCTTCTGCGTCGACCGGCACCGGGCCGCTTTCCGCGACCTGCTAACCGGCGGGGTGGACATGCTCTTCGCCAATGAAGCCGAGATTAGCAGCCTCTATGAATGCAACACGTTCGCCGAGGCGATGGAGCACGCCCGGTGGGATGTGCCGCTCGCGGCTCTTACGCGCAGCGAGGCAGGCAGCGTGATCATAAAGGGATCCGAAACTTACCCGATTGCCGCCGAACCGGCCCGGGTGGTCGACACGACCGGGGCGGGCGATGCATATGCGGCCGGCTTCCTCGCCGGGTTCGCGGCCGGGCGGTCACTTCCAAGCTGTGGCCGCTTGGGGAGCCTCTGCGCCGCGGCCACCATCGCGGATTACGGCGCACGCCCTTTGCAACCGATCCAGCTCGACGCAGACGAGAGCTTCTAGAGCGGTTTCCACTCACGTGGAAGCGCTCTAGCTTTGGTTTGCGAGCAGATTCACGCGATGTGGATCGCCTTCGGCGATTCCACCTGATCGCGATCTGCTCTAGCTGGAGCCGATGGCTTGAGGCGGACACCGGGCCCCATTCTGCGGGGCAAAATGGGCCCGTCTCTCGCGCCTTTGTGAGCAGCACTGCGCTAACACTGTCAACCTGCGCGCGTTGTGACCCATGCGCCGCTGCGGCCGTTTGGACGGGCGCGGTAGCTCCGGAAATTACGAAGGAAATTCGCGAAATGCGCAAGACGCTGTTAATGTCGGCTGCGTGCCTAGGCCTCGCGGTGGCCGCGCCGGCATTCGCTCAAACCAGCCAAGGCCAGCCCTCGAATCCAGCCCCGTCTGGCCAGATGATGCAGCCCAGTACGGGGACTGAGAGCCGGGCTACCAGCCCGTATGCGCCGCCGGGCGCCTCGACTACGAATGCGAATCGGGGGACGGGCCACCAGCCGGGCGTCGGGGACTCTGAGCCGCACGCAACCCGCGCCAGCAACATCAATCCGTCGGACACGCGCACTCCTATTGCGCCGGCATTGCCGGTGCCATCGGGCAGTGAAAACGCTTCGCCTCACGATCTGCTGCAAACGGCGCAGCGTGCCTTGGCCCGCGGTCAAACTGGCCTGGCCCAGTCGGCGATCGAGCGCGCCCAGACCAATTTACTCAACAGCGACGAATTCCGCGGTATGACTCATCCAACGCGGGATCCGCGCTTCTCCGCGGTCGAGCAAGCGCGCCAAGCCCTAGGTCGCCATGACGTTGCCGCGGCGCGGCAACAGCTTAATCGAGCGATCCAACAACTTGGCCAAGCCGGATCTCCGGGAGGGGCCACAACCAGCGGCGGGATGAGCGGCACGGGTACATACAACACCGGCCAGGGTGGCGGAGGAGCTGCCTCCCCCGGCACGACGGGAGCTCCTGTGGTCGGAACCCCGAGCCGCCCGCCTGGGCCTGGAAGGTCGCTCGGCCAACCAATGACAGGCGCCACTCAGCAGGGAACGGCGACATCGCCCTCTAATTCTGAAGGCGTGGGAGGTCCCCCAGCCACGGCGCCGGGGCCGCGCTAAACTAATTCTCCACGGTTGGTTGAGACTATTTCCCCGGGGCCAAAGCCCGGGGCTTTTTTCGGCAAGGCAGCCATATTCCTGGTGAGTGCGGCGGCACTCGCATAAGCTCAGGCCTCACATTAAGTTGTGCGTCAAACTACCCCGGTTTGTAAATGCACGTCCGAAACATTGCCATCATTGCCCATGTCGACCACGGCAAGACCACCTTGGTCGATCAGCTCCTGCGCCAGTCCGGAGCCTTTCGCGAGCATCAACATGTGGTCGAGCGGGCCCTTGATCGGAATGAGCTGGAGCGGGAGCGAGGGATAACCATCCTCGCCAAATGCACCAGCGTTCTTTGGGGTGAAACCCAGATCAACATTGTTGACACACCCGGCCACGCGGATTTCGGCGGCGAGGTCGAGCGCATTCTCAACATGGTCGATGGCGCACTTGTGCTGGTCGATGCCGCCGAGGGGGTGCTGCCGCAAACGAAGTTTGTCGTCGGCAAGGCTTTGGCGCGTGGATTGCGGCCAATAGTGGTGGTGAACAAAGTGGACCGCAGTGATGCCCGGCCAGACGAGGTCCACACGGAGATCTTTGACCTCTTCGCGGCCCTCGGCGCTAATGAAGAGCAACTTGATTTTCCCATGCTCTACGCTTCGGGGCGGCAAGGCTGGGCCGACCCCATCCTCGATGGGCCCCGGTGCGACCTGCGTGCCCTGTTCGATTTGATCTTGGCGCACGTCCCCGCACCGCGGGTTGATCCCCACGCCCCTTTCGCCATGGTTGCGACGATTCTGGAATACGACAATTTCTTGGGACGGGTGCTCACGGGCCGGATCGAACAGGGCACTGCCCGGCTGAACATGCCGGTGAAAGTGCTGCATGCGGATGGAAGCGCGATCGAAGCGGGCCGGCTTACGAAGCTGCTATCGTTTCGCGGCTTGGATCGCGTCCCCATCGAGGATGCGGAGGCGGGTGACATCATCGCTGTCGCGGGGCTCGCCGAGGCCACGGTACCCGATACTATTGGCGCTCCCGAATTAGCCTCGCCTCTCCCGGCGATCCCGGTCGACCCCCCTACCCTCGCCATGACTTTCCGGATCAACGACGGGCCGCTGGCTGGACGAGAGGGCAAAAAGGTAACCAGCCGGCAGATACGCGAACGGCTGCTGCGGGAAGCCGAAGGCAATATCGCCATAACAGTCGCCGACAGCACCGAGACCGAGGCGTTCGAGGTCGCCGGACGGGGCGAATTGCAGCTTGGCGTGCTGATCGAAACCATGCGGCGAGAAGGGTTCGAGCTCACGATCGGCCGGCCTCGCGTGCTCACGCGGCAAAACCCCGACACGGGCGCGCGGGAAGAGCCTGTTGAGGAGCTGTTGATCGATGTCGACGAGCCTTACGCGGGGGTGGTGGTCGAGAAGCTCAGCCGACGTAAGGGCGAGCTACGTGACAT
>JAFAHH010001085.1 GCA_019237355.1 Acetobacteraceae bacterium
ATTGTCCCCCAGTTGCGTGTTAATTGATCCAGTCCAGAGCGTTGACGGCCGGGTAGGCTTGATCAGAACTTTCCGTGAACACACATACTGGGCTCGTTGTCCGGGAGCCCGTCGATGCCCGAAATTGCGGTCGAGCCGCCTTCGCCCTTCTGTAACTCCGCTGTTTCCCGAAGCAAGCGGCTGATGGCCCAAATCCGCCACCGCCCACTCGACCTCGCGATTCCGGGCGCCGCCCGGCTCTGCGCTGAACGCGGCCCGAGGATGACGGTCTTTTTCACCCTTACTGCTGGTGCATATCGCCGACTGGACGGACGGCGGCGGCGAAGGGGGTAATGGACGGATTTTTGACATTCAATTGATAAATTTTGGACGTTTGCGAGTTTTTGAGGAACACGCCGATGGAACATCCCCGAAAGACGACGACACCGGGAACTGCACCTCGGAGACATCCCCTCAAGGCCATCATGAAAAGTCTCGCGAGGCTCGACCGGCAGATGAGTGAGATACCGGCCCAAGCTCAGCTGTGGAGGACAATGGCAACTGATCTGAACGTAAGCAGCGCACTTATGACTGATGCAAAAATCCAAGCCAGTCTGTCCGGGATTGCCAATCAATACGGGAGGATGGCGAGCCGGGCTGACGAATGCTACGCCGCTTATGTACGAAGACTAGAATCAGCATCGGTCTTTTCGCAACGGTTACACCAATACGCCGCGTATTTGCACGCGTTAGAAACAAACCAACCGAATGCTAATGTAATCGACAACGACAACGAAGGTGCCTGAGACCTTCAGTATTTGTCTAGATCTCGACCGCGACGAAGTGCTCGCGTTGTTGTCTTATATTGCTATCGGGCTACACATTTTGGCAATAGCCGGCGGGAATGGCGGATCTCTCTCGCCTGATGAGTTTAACAGCCATTTGGGCAACATCAATGCCGATGCAGCAGATCGCCTGACCCAGAAATTGACCGCAGCCATCCAGCCCTCGAACCCAGACGAGGGCTCAAATCCCAATTCTTGAAAAGGGAGACCAGCCCCGGCTCAAGCTGGCTCGACGACAACGCCGCCCAACCGCTCCGGTCCCGAGGCGCGAACTTCGCGAGCACCTTCTGTCCATTGAGAAGCCAGCGTGCAGTTACACTGGGGCGCTCACTAGGCTCGATAACGTCTGGAGCAACTGTTCCGACTTCAAAGGCTTTCCCAGCTTCGCCCGCCCCTGATATCCAGCCGGCAAGTCATTTGCCTGATATGTGCTCACAAAGAAATAGGGGATCTCTCGTTCGGACAGGATTTCGGCGACCGGATAAACGCGTTCGCCGCGCAAGTTGATGTCGAGGACGGCTGCATCGTAGGCGTTCTCTCTTGCCGCCTCTTGCGCCTGAGCCAGGTGCGTGATGGGCTCGGCGACGACACATCCAGCGGCGTTAAGGATATCTTCGATCCAGCTCGCGATCAGGTATTCGTCTTCGACCACCAATACTCGTAAGCCTTTGAGCGGCTCCGCCATCGCGGAACTCTCCTTCACATTCCCGCCCGGGACCTGACGCCCGCCGGTGCAAAGGGAACACAAGCCACGTCAGAGGACCGTCCAATCCGTGTTGTGAAATTCTCATCATAAAATCGCGAATTGATATCGCACGCTACGGCGCAGCAGAATGGAAGCCGCGAGGATGATCCAAAGCGGAGAGATCTACGCGCTCTTGCCGAGGGAATGAGCCTTGCTACGCAAGAGTGCCAACCAAAGCGGACGACGAGCGGCCACTCATCGGATATTGTTCGCGAGCCGTCTCACCGAGCATGTCGCGGTACTCTATCGGACTAGCCGAATTCGTACCCGATCGCGAACGGTTAGGCCGGTCATCGTTTGTTGGGCGTGCTAATGAAGATCTTTTACGGCTGGGTCATTGTCGGCGCCGGCATCGTTATAACCTGCCTCGGGATGGGCACGATGATGTCGCTCGGCATCTTTCTGCAGCCCATGTCGATCGCCACAGGCTGGTCCCGGACGAGCATCTCGACCGCCGCGCTGCTCAATTTCCTGTGCATGGGCCCTGCGTCGTTCCTGTGGGGAGCGCTCTCCGACCGCTTTGGGACACGAGCGGTCGTGCTCTCGGGCGGTGCGCTCTTAGGCCTCGGCCTCGTCGCGGCGAGCCAGGCCGGCACGGTCGGCCAGTTCCAGATTCTCTTCGGGATGATCATCGGTGTGGCGGCAGGCAGCTTCTACGCGCCGCTTACCGCCACCACGACGCGCTGGTTCACCCGGCATCGCAGCCTTGCCGTGGCCCTCGCCTCCGCCGGTTTCGCGATCGGCTCGATGACGATATCGCCTCTCGCGCGCTGGCTCATCGACGATTATGGCTGGCGCACCGCGATGCTCACTCTGGGCGCACTCTCCTGGTTGCTCATCATTCCTGCCGCGCTGCTGGTACGCAGGCCACCCGCTGTGGCGCGAGCCGCCAGTGCCGCGGTGAGCGCGGACCCCGCCGAACGCGAGTTCACCGTGGCGCGCGCGCTGTGCACGCCGGAATTTGCCGCCATTTCACTCACCTATTTCGCGTGTTGCGCGGCCCATTCGGGGCCGATCTTCCATATGGTCAGCTACGCGATCGACTGCGGCGTGCCGGCGATGGCTGCCGCCACCGTGTTCGGAGCGGCCGGCATAGCGTCTCTCACCGGCCGCATCATCGGCGGGCTCGCGGCCGACCGCATAGGCGCAAAGCGCATGATCGTCTTCGGGCTCGCGCTCCAGGCCCTCTCGGTGAGCCTTTACGTATTCACCCGCGATCTCGCGAGCTTCTACAGCCTCGCGCTGATGTTCGGCTTTGCCTACGGCGCGGTGATGCCGCTCTACGCCATTCTCGTGCGCGAATATTTCGGCGCACGGATCATGGGAACGATGTTCGGCGCGGTGAACATGGCCTCGACTATGGGCATGGCGCTGGGCCCCTGGGCCGGCGGGTGGCTCTACGACGCCTACGGCAGCTATTTTTGGCTCTATATCGGATCGTTCGGTATCGGCGTCGGCGCCGTCGCAATCGCCCTCACCTTTCGCCCGCCCCGCGAGCTTGCAATGGTGCTGCAGAGCCAGAGCGTCACGCAAGGCGCGTAGCCCCACCGTTCGCCCGGGCGAGATCTTCGATCGGCTAACGACAATGCCGACCCGGTACCGGCGTCAGCAGGTTTGAATTCCGCCGACTGGCCCTGTCGGGCCTTTGACGAGGCCATCTCCAACGTGATAGCGGCGGCGTAAATCGGCACGTATTTGCAAATCGTTGATTAGTTGGGCGTAAAGCGGAGGCTCGCCATCTCCGTGCTCACTCCGAGCGCAGCCGGTGTGGCGAAGACGGCTGAAAGCGAGCGCAGATGTACGATATTCTCGAGTCCTTACCGGCCACCACAATAATTCTCATATCATTGATTATTTCAGCAACAATCTTCTTCCAAGTGCGATATAACTCGCGCGACGTAAATTACGGTCCTATACTACTTACGATGCTTGG
>JAFAHH010000186.1 GCA_019237355.1 Acetobacteraceae bacterium
GGCTTGGGAACTGGATCTGATCTGCGGTTGAAAGAGGCAAGCATTGTCAAATAGTTAGAGAGCCCAGGTGGCGGAGGGAGTGGGATTCGAACCCACGGTACGCGTTAACGTACACACGCTTTCCAAGCGTGCGCCTTAAGCCGCTCGGCCATCCCTCCGGCCCGGCCAACATACCAGCCCCTGACAGCTCAATCCAGCAATACTAATCTTGCGCCCGCGGCCGACACCTGTTGGGATCAGCCGCAATGGCGACCAGATTGCGCGAATGCCGCGATTGCGGCCTGTTTCAGAAGGTGCCCCTGCTCGGGCCAGGTCACGTGGCCTCCTGCCTGCGCTGCGAGGCCGTGCTGCGTCGGGGCCGGCATGATCCCTTCAATATCCCGCTCGCGCTCAATCTGAGCGGCCTCGTGCTGCTCGGGGTCGCCTGCTCAATGTCGGTGCTGCAAGTGCGCAGCGCCGGCATGGCCCGCACCGTAGACTTGATTTCCGGGGCAGCGAGCCTCGATCAATACCGGATGTGGGAGCTCGCCTTCGTCGTGCTGTTTACCACGGTGGTTGCGCCTTTGGTTGTTCTCGGCGGAAATGCCTTCGTTCTGGCCGGGTTGCGCCTGGCCCGGCCGCCGCAGTTCTTACCGCGCCTGTTCGCCCTTACCCGGCCACTTCGAGCCTGGTCGATGATCGAGGTCTACCTGGTTGGCGTCTTCATCGCCTACACCCGGCTGCGGGGACTGGCACGCACCGAGATCGGCGCCGCATTGTATGCGCTGGCCGCGCTTATGGTGATCATGATCGCCGTTGACGTTTGGCTCGATCGCCAGGCCGTCTGGGAGGCGATCGAGAGCCGGGGTCTTGGCCGGGCGCTGAAGACCGCCCCTCAATGGGCCATCGGATGCGAAATCTGTGGGCTCGCATCTCCATCGGGCACCACGTATTGCCCCCGCTGCCATTCGCGGTTGCACCGGCGCAAACCCTACAGCGTTCAGCGGACCTGGGCGCTCGTGATCGCCGCGGCCATTCTTTACGTTCCCGCCAACACCTATCCCGTGCTGAGCGCGACCAAACTCGGGCGCGGGGGACCGAGCACGATTATCGAGGGCGTGATTGAGTTGCTGAATCACCATCTCTGGCCGCTGGCGCTAATTGTATTTCTGGCCAGTATTGTCGTGCCGATCCTGAAGCTCATCGGCCTCTCCACCTTGCTGCTCACGACCCAGCTTGGCCGGACAGGAAGGCTCATACACCGAACCAAGTTGCATAGGGTGATCGCGCTTGTCGGGCGCTGGTCGATGATCGACATTTTCATCGGCGCGGTTCTCGTGGGTCTCGTGCAGTTCGGGATCCTGGCGACCGTGGCTCCAGGCCCGGGCGCGATTGCCTTCGCGGCGGTCGTTGTACTCACGATGCTCGCGAGTGAGAGCTTCGATCCGCGCCTGATGTGGGATGCGGCTGCACCGCAGGAGTGGCGTCAATGAACGAAGTCGAGGCGCCGCGTCGTACGTCGCCGGCTGCACCGCCGCTTGCGCGGGTGCGACGCCACCGCCGCGATATTTCCTGGATCTGGGCGGTTCCTCTGATAACCTTGCTGATCGCCGGATATCTTGCTTGGAACACACTTAGCAACCGTGGCCCGCTCATTACCATCACCTTCCAGACCGCCGCCGGAGTAACCGCCGGGCAGACGCGCGTAAGGCACAAGGAAGTCGAAATCGGCATCGTCGATGATGTGCAGCTAAGCGAAGACCTCAAACGAGTCGTGATAACGGCCCGGATGAATCCCGATGCTCGCAAGCTGCTCACCAGTAAGGCGCAGTTCTGGGTGGTCCGGCCGCGCTTCTTCGCCGGAACGATTTCCGGGCTCAGCACGCTTGTGTCCGGGTCCTACATTGAAGTCGGCCTATCAGGCCCTGGCGGCCAACCTGAGCGCCACTTCACCGGACTGGAGACCCCGCCCGTTTTACAATCGGAAGTGCCGGGGCGAACATTCCTTTTGCGCGCGGACCGCCTCGGCTCTCTTAGCGTCGGATCGCCGGTTTTCTACCGCGATCTCGATGTGGGCCAGGTGCTCGGCTGGGACGTCGCGGATATGGCGGAATATGTGGTCGTTCATGCCTTCGTCCGCGCCCCTTTCGATCAGTATGTGCAGGAGAACACCCGGTTCTGGAACGCATCGGGCGTCTCAGCCAGGCTTAGCGGCGCTGGGTTGCAAATTCAGATGCAAAGCCTGAGGGCCCTAGCGCTTGGAGGCATTGCCTTTGAAACCCCTGAAGGGGAGGCCGCGCAGCAGGCCAAGGCCAACGAGGTCTTCCCGCTGTACCCGGACAAGGAAAGCGCCGAAACGGCAGGGTTCGGGCCGAAGATCCCTTTTGTTGCGTTCTTCGAACAGTCGGTCGGCGGTGTTTCCCCCGGCACACCCGTGAATCTGCGGGGAATTAAAATCGGCGAGGTCACCCGCGTTTCGCTACGGTATGATGCCGCCTCCGACCGGGTCGTGGCGCCGGTTCGCTTTGAGGTGCAGCCCGAAAGGGTTGCGGGCGATATTCTAGGGACCGAGCAGGACCCCACGGCGAGCCTGCAAGCCGCCGTTCAGCGTGGGCTGCGCGCCCAGCTCGTGAGCACGAACCTGATCACTGGCGGCATGGCGGTGTCGCTCGATTTCTTTCCGGATGCGAAGGCGGCTGAGCTTCAGCAAGAAGGCGCCGTTTACGTCATCCCGACCTTGCCCGGCGGCTCCCAAGACATCATGCGGGCGGTCGGCCAGCTTATGGCGCGAGCCAGCGCCATCCCACTCGACCAGATCGGACAAAATCTCAACAACATGATCAAGGGTCTGAATCAGGTCGCAAATGCGCCGGAGATCAGACAATCCCTCACGGCATTGCAGGCCACGCTCACCGAAACCCAGGCCACGTTAAAGGGCCTCAATCAGGGCCTCCAGCCAGCGGTGAAGCGCCTGCCCGATATGACAGCCAAGCTGGATCAAACATTGACCGGCGCCAACCGGTTGTTGGGCTCGCTGAGCGAAGGGTATGGTGGGGACTCGCAGTTCCACCGCGATCTGACCCGTATGATGGCGCAGCTTACCGACGCACTGCAATCGCTTCGTGCTCTGGCAGATTTGCTCACGCGGCATCCGGAGGCGCTAATCCGCGGCCGCACGAATACCGGTCTGCAGTAATGCATCGTGCCGTTCTGGCGCTGGGTTTTGCGCCGCCTCGCCCTATCCGAATTCTACACGCTTTCTCCGCTTCCCGTACCTACCCGGCATGTCCCACGGCAGAACATCCTGATCGGGGACATAAGCCTGGCTCGTTATCTCCAACGAAACCAAATTTTCCGCTCGTCTAAGGGTACTCGGCTTACCGTTGACGCGAATGATTGGTGGGGCGAGTCGCTCGGTCCGAGGTTGAGCCGGGTTCTCGATGAAGACTTGATGCAGCGGATGCCTGGCACCAGCGTATTCAGCGTAACCGATGCGGGGAGACCATGTCGGGATTGTATGACACCGACGTTTACCTCTGTAGCCAGCAGCAAGCGCGGCATTGCGGGAAGCCGCCAAGCTGGCGATTAACCCGCATTTCTCACACGGAGTTTTGGTAACGCGTGCGGCCGAGGCGACGGGATCCGGATGGGTGGTTTTGGCTTGGCACTGTGCCCGGAGCACCGGACGGCAAATCGGGGCACAGCGAGTTTGCCGCCACGCCAGCGCGCAGCATGAGCGGATCGTTTGCCCGCGCGCCTCTGGTTCGGGCTAAACCCCGGCGCGGCTGAGTGAGGCATGCGCCACGCCGAATTCGTGCTGGTACGGATAGGCTGAGGCCATGGCAAACTTAACGCGCCGCACACTGACGCGCACCAAGGCGCCGAGCTTCAGCAGCTTGAGCCGGATTGTGCCACAGGTGGCTTCGGCGAACTGGGTGTGGGCCAAGCCGATGCGGCGCAGGGCACAGCCCGAACTTTACCCACTTTCTCGACTAAGCACCTGAAATGACTCATTATTCCCTCCCCCAAGTAGTCAGGAGCGGGAAGCTTAAATCCGTTGACAACGATTTCCCTTGTCGATTCGAATAGGGTCGAGTCTGCCACTTGGGCGTGACTGAACGTGGCAACGGTTGAAGTCTGACAGTGCCTTGTCAGGCGACATGCAAAACCCATCCGGTGACGACACGCAAAACCAGTCCGCCCTCTGATGCCGGGAAAGGGGAGACGACGGGGTGAATCGGACGACAGGTGAAGCTCCGCGGGCAATGGAACCGCGGAGAGAATGGATGAGAGCGCCGGACGAGGTCGCGGCGATGCT
>JAFAHH010000325.1 GCA_019237355.1 Acetobacteraceae bacterium
AACTCGACAGGGCCACCAGCGTGTAGCCAAAAAGATTCTTGCGCGAGAAGCAGGGGAGAACTTCGCTAACAATGCCCATGCCCGGCAAAATCATGATGTACACCGCCGGGTGCGAGTAGAACCAGAACAGGTGCTGAAACAGCAGCGGATCCCCGCCGATCTGTGGATCAAATGCGCCGACTCCGAAGAAGCGCTCGAGCGCCATCAGAAACAAGGTCATGGCGAGCACGGGGGTCGCCAGCAGCATAACGACGCTGACCGAGTAAAGCGACCACAGGAAAATCGGCATCTTATGCCATGTCATCCCGGGCGGGCGCAGCCTGTGGATGGTAATGACGAAATTGAGCCCGGTGGCAATCGTGGAGAACCCGGTAATGAATATCCCGGCTGCGGCCAGCATGACATGCGCCCGCGCAAAGCCGGTCGAGAGCGGGGTGTAAAAGGTCCACCCGGTATCGACCCCTCCCAGCCAGATCGCATAAAGCGTGAGCGCCCCACCGGTGATGAACAAATACCAGCTCATGAGGTTGATTTTGGGGAAGGCGAGGTCGCGCGCACCCAGCATCAGCGGCACGACGAAATTACCGAGCGTGACAGGGACCGCAGGGACAAGAAAGAACCACACCATGATCACGCCATGCATGGTGAACATGCGATTGTAAGTTTCCGGCGAGGTAATCATGCCGTACGGCATGATTAGATTGTAGCGCACCAAGGCCGCGCCGATGCTGCCGATGAAGAAGAACAAGGTGATTGAGATCATATAAAGGATCGCAATCCGCTTGTGGTCCGTCGTTAGCAGCCAGCCGCTTACCGTCCATTTGTCGGTCAAATAGCTCTTTTGGATTTCCGCGGCTTCGATAACGGTCGCGCTCATGATGTTCTTTCCGGCCCAAGCGACTTGATGTAGGCGATGATCTTGAGCAGATCTTCCTCGCTGATCACACCGCTGAAGGATGGCATGATTGGCGGATATCCGGCGACCCGCTCGGTTTCAGGCAGCAGGATGCAATCCCGGATATAGCGGTCATCCGCAATCATATGCTTCCCGTCATTCAAAGTCACCGGGCTGCCGTAGAGGCCCTTGAACGACGGAGCGTGCACCGGGCTATTCTCGCCATGACAGCCGGTACACCCAAAGCGCATGAGCAATACTTGGCCCTCCTGGGCCAGGGTGTTGCTGGTGCCGGCCTGCTCCAGCCAGCGCTCGTACTCGGGACCTGGCATGGCGATGACCTCACCCACCATCTTGGAGTGGTCCGCGCCGCAGTATTGTTGGCAGAATAGGTGATACGTACCGGGTTTGTCGGCCCGGAACCAATAGGTCTCGTACCGCCCGGGCAGCACGTCGTGCTTGAGCCGGAACGCCGGGATGGAAAAATCGTGGATGACATCCTCGGAGGTCATGATGAGCTGGACAGGGCGCTCTGTTGGCACGTGCAACGTATCGATTTCACGCTGCCCACCCGGATGCTCGACCTTCCACATCCATTGCTTACCAACGACATAGATTTGCAGGGCGCCCGGCGGCGGCTTGAACATGCGAACGTAAAGGTCAGCACCCCAGAGGAACAGGCCGAAGAACGCCACCATCGTGGCCACTGTCCAGGCGGTTTCGATGCGCCACGTTTTTTGACGGACCTGCCCACGATCGATCCCGCTGCCCGCGCGGTAGCGGACGATGAACAGTGCCATAAGTCCGAAAACAAGCCCTAAGGTGATGAAACTAACCGCCAATAGCACGAGGATCAGGTAGTCCACCTCGGGCGCCAGGCTCGATGCTGCGGTCAGCCAAAATCTCATGCGCCACGCCTTTCCCGGCGGAATGCGAGGAACAGCGTACCGCCAATCGTAAGCACCGTAATCGCCGAAGCGAGCCGCAGCACCTTCATGATCGCGAGCGAGTAGCGGCCCGTGGCTGGGTCGTAGTGGAAGCAAAGCAGGAGAATCGGCAGCGCCTTGGCCGCCACCGACCCTTCGTTGGCCCGGGTCACGCCGAGCCGCACATCACCCGCGCTGTACCCGACTCCCAGCAAGTAGCTGCTGATGACGCCGGCTGGCGTGGCAAACACGATGCCGGCCGGGTGGATGAACTGCTTGTGCTCCGGCTGGAAGCGATAGCGGAAGCCGACGACGTCCGCCACTTCGCCAATCGCGGCATGCCGTCCCGTTAAGTAGTGCCAGGCCGCGTCAGCGCCCGGCAGAGGATAGCGCGCCAGGTCGGTTTGCTTCGCCGCGGCGGCATCCTGGCTGGTTTCCGCTGGATCGATGGAAAGGGCGATAAGCCTGTAGTCCCGGCCGGGCACGAGCCCGGAATTCGAAAGCGCCTCCAAGAGATTGCCTCGCACCAGGCCGCACAAATTAGGGCAATGAAAATAGCCGAGCAGCACAATAAGCGGCGGGCCGCCCGCGTAGCGCGACAGCGCGACCTCGGCGCCTCTCTCGTCCTTGAACTGCGGCCGGGCCGGCAAGGTGTTGCCGGGTCGCTGATCATAGAAATAGTCCTGCAGCTCCTCTGGCGCAGCCTGTACGGCAGTTGCCAGCATCAACCAGAAAAGAGCGATCAGCCATCGTTTCATTTCCGGTCGCTTCCCGGCCAGTCCTTGATCCCGTCTTGCGCCACCTTGCGCATGGCAAGATCGATCGGGATGTGCACGATGCCCTTCTCCCGGTTGATCCATCCCGCGCTGTTCAGACGCTCCATCTCCTGCTGGTAGAAGGCCTGGAAATCCTGCGGCGGGCTCGCCTGCAACTCGGGGGCTGGGTAGGTCGGCAGCGGTAGACGCAATGGCTTATCGTGAAGCGCACCCGGAAATAGCACAGTTACAAAGCCAATCAGCAAAAGCAGGCTTCCGCCGACGACGAGCACTGCGCCGATTATGAACCGGGACCCGACATCATGGGGCTCGTGCGTCGCGGGCCGGAGGACGGTTTCTTTTTCAGGCATGCTCGAAGCTCCGTGCCCGGCGGATTGGGCGAATGGCGATTGCCGCGCTGATGCCGCCCAGCGCCAGCACGGCGGCCGCGTCAACCAGCCGTATCCCGCGGCCGGCTTCCGGGATTACCAGCCACCAATTGCGGACGATTTCCATCGTAACGATCAATCCCGCTACCGTCACGAGTACCGCGCGCGACCGGCGCCAACGCTGCCGCAGCAAGGCAAAGAACGGAACCATGAAATGACCGAGCGTGATCAGGCCCGCAAGCCAGGCCCACAACCCGACGCTTCGAATCAGGTACCAGTAAATCTCATTCGGGAGGTTGCCCTGCCAAATGATTAGGATCTGCATGAACTCCAAATAGGCCCAAAGGGCGAGTAGCCCCAGCAAAAGCTGAGCCAGGTCGTCACGCACCTCCGGCCTGCCGGCCACGCTCAGCGCCGCAATTGCCAGGGCGTACAGGCCTCCGGCTGAAGCCGTCACCATGCCCCAATCCGAGGATTTAAACTTCGGCTCGAGCGACATAACCGTGTCGATCGACATGTAAGTGCAGGTGAGCATCAGCAGCATCAGGGCAGGCGGGGCCAGCCACATCATGGTCCAGCCACGGTACACGCCGAGCGAGACCAGCGCCCAAAGCAC
>JAFAHH010000661.1 GCA_019237355.1 Acetobacteraceae bacterium
AGGCGCGCACGCCGTTGCCGAAGGGCTTCCAGGCATTCGGCGGCAGCTTCGCGGCGGCCTCAGGCGCGAACCGCTCGGGCCGGAACGCCTCGCCATCGTCGCCCCAGACCTTTAGATCTCGGTGCAGACGGGGGATCAGCACCATAAGCGTGTCGTCTGGCGTGACCTCGTAGCGGCCGCCGATCGTGGTGGGCTGATAAGGGGCCACTGCGAAGGCCGGGGCCGTCGGCCAGATCCGCAGCGTTTCCATCAGGATCTGCTCGAGGTAGCGCAGCTTCCCCATGTCCTCGATGCGCGGCGTCTCGGCGCCGAGCGCCTCATCCACGATGGCGCGTGCCCGATGCAGCACGTTGGGATTGCGCATCATGAAGTAGAAGGCGAAGGAGAGAAGACCGCTGGTCGTTTCGTGACCGGCGATCAGGAACGTCACCATCTGATAGCGGATGTTCTCGTCCGAGAGCCGCTCGTCGGTCTCCGGATCGCGGCCGTTCAGCATCAGGTTGAGCAGGTCGCGACGCGACTCCGCTGCAGGATCGCGGCGGCGCTCCTCGATGAGCGTGTCGGCGACACGGTTCATCAGCGTGATGTCGGCTTCGTAGCGACGCCGTGTCCGGAGCAGCAGGCGGGAGGCGACCTCCGGCCGCTTCGAGCGCAACCCCGCCTCGGCCAGCGCATCCACCATCGCCGAGATGAACGGATGCATCTCGTTCTGGTAGAAACTATTGAACCGATAGTTGAAGGCACAGAGTGCGATGGTGTCGAGCGTGAGCCGGGTCATATTATCAGCCACGTCAATGACCGCGCTATCGCCGAAGCGCTCCCAGCGCAGCAGCATCTGCTCAGCGATATCGAGCATCTCGTCGAACATGCCGCGCAGGCCGAGCGGTCCGAAGGCCGGCATGAGCAGGCGATGCGCCTTCTGCCAGTTCGGCTCCTCGGTCCGCGCAGTGAACAGCCCGTCGCCAGTGAGATCGCGAATGATTTCGAGCGTCTTATGGACCTTCTTGCCGAAGCGTGACTCGTCGCAGACCTCGTTCACCAGCTCCTGCGATCCCAGGATGGTGAGGGTGCGGCCCCCGAGCGACAGGCGGAAGATCGGCCCGTACGCCTCGGCGAGGCGCATCATGCTCTGCATTGGAGTATTGAGGTCGATGTCCCGAAGGTTGCCGATGATCGGCAAGGGACGGGGCTGCGGGATTGGCGCGGGACTGCTCATTGCATGTCTCCTAGTCCTGCCTTTTACCGGCTGGTGTCCGCCGGAGCCGGCAATTGGATTTCATCCGGCGGAACGGTGGCTCAAGCGTGTTAGCCTCGCGCCGCACGCTCACCGCGAGCGGCATCGATCGGCGATGGAGTGTCTGGGTCCCAGGAGTGGCGCGGGCCGATCGTAATGCCTCCATCAACGGCCAGATGTGTCCCGGTTATGAACTCAGCTTCGTCGCTCGCCAAAAAAACGCTGGCGTCCGCGACGTGGCGTGGCGACCCGGGCTTGCGCACGGGTTGCGCCTGCAATGCGGACCGGGCCAACTCGGATTGCACGACTTCGGCAGCGGCGCCTCGAACTCCGGAGCCCGCCGTGAAGATGTCAGTCAGGATGAAGCCGGGACAAATGGCGTTGACCCGGATCGCATACCGCGCCAGTTCAGCCGCGGCTATCTTGGTCAAATGGATCACGCCCGCCTCGCGACCAAATAGACGACCGGCGCGTAACCCGCCTGCATTCCGGAAATCGATGCCCTGTTGACGATAGCCCCACCGCCGCGCGGCTTCATGTGCGTCGCGGCGTGCCGTATTCCCAGTACCACCGAGCGCAGCAGCGCCTGGGTGCGATCCCAGTCATCGCGAGTCATCTCGTCAATGGGCGTGCGCGCGCCGACGGCGCCGGCATTGTTGAAAACAACATCGAGCCCGCCCCACGCATCCCGCGCGGCCTGCATGGTGGCGGCAATGCCGGACTCCTCGGGTCACGTCGCAGCGCTGGAACCGGACCTCGCCTGGATGTGCGCGCGCGACCTCCTCGCCAGCCGCCTCCTGGATGTCAGCCAGCACGACGCAGGCACCCTCCTCGACGAAACGCTCTACGGCGGCCCGCCCGATTCCTGAACAACCTCCGGTGATAACGGCGACCTTGCCCTTCAATCTTTCCATGTCTCCGCCCCGGTTGCCTGTGATCTCGCCACTCGAGACTATCAGGACTGTATGGGATCGGAACGCGGACCACAAAGAGTTCAAAAGGATCATCGCCGAGGGAGATCAGCGGCCAGGTGGCGCTGGAGAATTGCTAGGAGCAGATCGCGCTTGACTGAAACGCGTGCGGTTCCAGGAGCCCGTAACCGGGTTACCATCGCCCGCGCGATGGGGCCCGATGATGCTCGCAAAACAAAGACTTAGACCAGTTTCGGGCTGCACAGTCAGCCTGAAACTGGTCTAGAAACAATCCAGGCCGGATCATGCAGGTGTTACGGCTTCCCGGCGCTCCTCCAGAAACCGCCTGGCGCTCGCCTCGCCCGCTTCCATCAGCCGGCCGATATTGGCCGCGCTCCGGTCGAGCTTGCTTTCTAAGTCAAGCATAGCCTGCAGCTCCTCCGGCATCTCCATCCAGGGAATGTGATAGGGCTTATCGGGATCGGTGGAAAACGACTTCGGAATGCGGATAGGAGCTTTGATAAACCGCGCCAGGTATTGAGGCTGAAATGCGTTCGCCAGCAGCATGTCGTTCAACATCTCCAGATGGCGCAACTGGTGGAACAACGAGATGTTTCCTTCCAGCTGATTGCGACGATCCACGATATCATCAGGCAACTTCGGTACATGCTCGCATGCCGTCGCGTTAATTTTAATAATCCAGATTTCCTCCGGCAAGTTCTCCTCGCCAACACTGGGCGGCCTGATGAGCTCCTGAACTGGCGGGTTATCCGAGAATAGCCCATCCCAGAACGCATCGCCGTCGATCTGCACCGCAGGGAAGATATTCGGCACGGCACACGAGGCCAGGATATGCTCTGGGCGGATCGGCTCATGGAGAGAGATGAACTTGGTCAGCTTCCCCGTAGTGACGTTTGCCGCACCGATCATGAGGATGGGGCGCTTCGCGCGCGGTCCCCAGGACGCGACCTCGGCAAAATTGATATGCGCTTCCAACAGGGACCGGAAGTTTCTGAACGGCTCACGATGACCCATGGTGGCGATGGCCGTCATTGATTGCAGGAATGGCGAGAACGGACTCAATTGCACGGTCGGAAGCAGGCCCACATTGGCCAGACGCAAGGAGCCGACCACGAAGTGATTGAATGTCTGCTCCAGCCAGCCCTGTGCCGTATTGTCCTTCCAGAAAGCAAGGAGCCGGCGCCACAAAGGGTTCTCGTCCTTCTCCCATGCAAACCAGATAAGAGCGGCACATACAGCACCCCCCGAAGTTCCACTGATGCTGACGAGCTCGAACTGGTCCCATATCCTCGCTTCGCACAGAGCTTTCAGCGCCCCGGCTGTGAACGCGGTCTGACTTCCGCCGCCCTGACACGCGATCGCGATCTTCGTCTTCGCACTCATCGTTGATCCTGTTCTTGGCGCACCACCTCAGAACGACCCGAAAGCAGTTCCAAGAGCGATGACCGCCACCAGCGCGACTATCGCGCCAACTACGGCGACCATAACAATATCAAAGTAACTGTCGCGATGTCTGAGACCGCACACCGCAAGCAGGGTCACGACCGCGCCATTGTGAGGCAAACTATCAAGCGTGCCCGAACTGATTACCGCAACACGGTGCATCAGCTCCGGGTTGATACCCGTTTCGTGCGCCAGACGCATATACGTCTCTCCAAGCGCATCGAGGGCGATCGTTAATCCGCCGGAAGCAGAACCGGTCAAAGCCGATAGCACATTCGTGGCGATTGCAAGCGAGACGAGCGGACCACCCTCAAGCGACAACACCCAATCGCGCACTATCCCGAAGGCCGGCAGGGCGGCAACAACCGCCCCGAAGCCGACCAGACTCGCCACGGTGAGTGCCGGCAACACGGAGGCGTTGACCCCCGCATCCATGCTTTCCCGCAATGCCGGGACGCGCCATCCGCTTACGATCAGAAGTGTCGCGATGGCCGCTGCCAAAGCCACGATAACCGCCCAGACTCCACCGACGGCGGAAAGCGTGGTTCCACCCCAACGCGGCTCGGCAAGGAAACTCACGTCAAGCCGCGGTAGGATAAATACCGACATCAGGAAATTTACACCCACGACGACAATCAGCGGCAGTGCCGCCGCGGCAATCGGCGGCGGCTTATCGGATGGGCGCCCTCGATGCACCTCGGAAGGATCAAATTCGCGTGCCGTGGTCGCGCGCTCACGAACCAGGTTATCCTCCGCCGCCTCATCCGGCCGAACACCTCCGTCGCTGCCGAACCCTTCGCCATTCCGGCGGGCTGCCGTTTCTGCCCGGTTGAGCCACCACAAACCGAAGCCCAGCATCACGATCGACGCAATCACACCAAGACCGGGCGCGGCCAGCGGTGTCGTGCCAAAAAACGGCATCGGTATCGCGTTTTGAATTGAGGGGGTGCCTGGCATCGCCGACATGGTGAAAGTTGAGGTGCCGAGCGCCATCGCTGCTGGCATGAGGCGGCGCGGGATATCGGCGGCGCGAAACATCGCCTGCGCCATTGGTGCGAGAACAAAAAAAGCGACGAACAAGCTGACGCCACCGTAGGTCACCAGCGCGCCGGCCAGCACGACCGCCAATATCGCCCGGCGCTCTCCGAGCCGCTGAGTAACGTAAGCCGATATGGACGCAACCGACCCGCTATCCTCCATCAGCTTGCCAAACAACGCACCCAGAAGAAACAGCGGGAAGAACTGGGCGAGAAAACGCGCAGCGCTGCCCATAAAGGTTTGCGTCCAATGGGCGAGCAGCGGCTCACCTCCGGCCGCGGCCGCGATCAGCGCCGCCACCGGCGAGAGCAGCAGGATGCTCCATCCACGATAAGCCAGCCAAATGAGAAGAGCCAGTCCGATCAGGATTCCGAGCAGGCCCACTGGATCAGACCACGGAGGCCGGGTTGCGGCGGGTTCCGCGACTCGCGCTCATTTCACGGATGCGCCTGCGAAATAAAGCGCGATACCGGAGTGTAAACACCCGAAGAGAGCCATGGGAGCAGTCCGATGCATCGCGATTGGGCCTCGGGCGCGAGCGCCATTGCCTCGACACGCCGGTGTGGTTCTTTGATGCGAAACCAGGTAACATAGAAAGCGGGAGAAAACCAGGGTCAACACGGTACCACGAGTCGGAGCACGAAGTCGTTCCAAAGCCTGACTCGCCCTCTAGCTCTAGCGGGGCAGCGATCGTTTTTTCTGCTCACCCAGACGATAGTCCTTCTCGGGTGCCCGAGCTTCATGCATATAGAGTTCGCGCTTAGGATAGGGGATGCGTATCCCCTGCTCCTGGAATAGCCGCCAAACCTCATAAAGCACCTGGCTTTTGACGTTATGGACCCCGTTATGCGCGTCCTCAATCCAGAACCGCAGCTCGAGTTCAATTGCCGTTTCGCCAAACGCCATGATCAGGACCACGGGAGGAGGAGTCTGTAGGATGCGAGGTGGCCGGCTCATCGCCTGAAGGGTGAGGGCGAATACCTGATCCAGGTCAGCATCATGCGGCACGCGCAACGGTAGTTTCAGCCGCACCCGCTCGCTTTTATGCGACCAGTTCAGAACCTGATGGGTGATGATGTCTTCATTCGGGATCAGAAACTCGGTGCCATCCCGTGTCTCGACCGCCACGTACCGCGCGCCGAGGGACGAAACCCAGCCATAAGTACCGCCCACCTGGATGACGTCGCCGGGCTTGATGGACTTATCAAGCAGCAGAACGATCCCGCTGAACAGATTGGATACGGTGCGCTGCAGCCCCAGCCCGATGCCTACGCCGACCGCGCCAGTGAAGATTGCAAGGGTCGAGAGATCGACCCCGACGCTGGTCAGCGACACGATTATGGCGAGCAGGATCAGCGTGGTCTTGATTAGTTTGCCGAGCAGCACCTGGGCCCGCGGGGTGATCTCGGGCACCTGGGTGATTCGCCGCTCGAAAAAATCAGAAAGCAGCGTTGCCGCCCACAGCAACACACCAAGCGAAATCACGCCTTTGGCGACCGTGAGCACGGAAATGCGCAGCCCGCCCGCAGTAATCGCGAAGCTATCGAGAAAATCCAGGGTGGGGCCGAGTAGGTTCAGGATGTTCAGTGCCGCCATCGACCACGCAACGATCGCGATAAGCCGCGCGAGCGCTGGATAGGGCACGAAATGGACTGCAACCCGGATGACGAGCCAGGCAAGCAGAAGATTGGCGGCGATTGTCGCAACGGCATGTGGCCAGCCGAGTGGCCGGGCGACCGAGGTCGCGATCCAGAGGCCCAAAACCCAAGCCGCTGGCGTGATCAGTGGCACTACCTCTTGGATTAGGTAGGCGCGATGGTGGGTGATCCATCCGGCGCGCTCGCCTGGCGAAGGCTGCAGCCACGCGATAACCCACCGACGTATCGGCGTGCAGATCAGCCAGGCAATCGCGCCTGTCAGGATTACAGCGGGGATCTGAATGAGGTTAGGTAGAATTAGGACTTCGCTGAACAGGCGCGTCTCGAGCGCGTCGATATGCGTCAGGACGACGTGCCAAAACGCGACCACGTCCATCCTTACTACCCTCCCATCGATCAAATTCGTCGTCCCGGCTTTACCGTAACACGCCCTATGTTTGGCTCAAACAACGACAAGCTGCGGCTTGCGTCATTTCGGAGGGGGTTGCGATGGGCGAGAAAGCACGGGGCGATCAGGCCTCAATTCCCGAATCCGTCCGCACAGTGATGCCCTTCGCCCGGCTGCTCGGACTCCGGCTGCTGGCCGCAATCTGCCGAAGCGATCCGGGCCGGGATGCTCGTCAGGGAAGACCTTTGTAACCCCTCCCGTCTTGCATGGTGGGGCCGCCTGGTCTTGTCCCAGCCCGGCAGGAACGCCATCTGAGGCGGTCATGCAAAACATCTCCTACGATCCCATAGCGTGGCACGGGACGACGATCCTGTGCGTGCGGCGGGATGGGCGCGTTGCCATGGCGGGCGATGGCCAGGTGAGCCTTGGGCAAACCGTTGTCAAAGGCAATGCCCGTAAGGTCCGCCGAATCGGCGGGGGCAGTGTCATTGCCGGATTTGCCGGCGCCACCGCGGACGCCTTCACGTTGCTCGAACGGCTGGAAGGCAAGCTGGAGCGTTTCCCTGGCCAGCTCGAGCGCGCCTGCGTTGAGCTGGCGAAGGACTGGCGGATGGATCGCTACTTGCGCCGGCTCGAGGCAATGATGGCGGTCGCGGACGGGGAGCGCAGTTTCACCCTTACTGGCACGGGAGACGTGCTCGAGCCGGAGGACGGCATCATTGCTATCGGCTCGGGGGGGAATTTCGCGCTCGCGGCAGCTCGGGCGTTGATCACGGTGCCCGATCTCTCGGCCGAAGAGATTGCGCGCCGGGCCATGAAAATCGCGTCCGATATCTGCGTCTACACCAACGACAAGATTATTGTTGAAACCCTATGATCCAGGTTCCCACCCTCTCCCCGCGGGAAATCGTCTCCGAGCTCGACCGGTTCATCGTGGGCCAGGACGACGCCAAGCGTGCCGTCGCGATTGCCTTGCGCAACCGCTGGCGGCGGCAGCAACTGCCCGAAGCCATGCGTGAGGAAGTGGTGCCGAAAAACATCCTGATGATCGGACCCACCGGTTGCGGCAAGACCGAAATTGCCCGCCGGCTCGCCAAGCTCGCGCAAGCGCCGTTCCTCAAGGTCGAAGCAACCAAGTTCACCGAAGTTGGGTATGTCGGCCGTGATGTGGAGAGCATTGTCCGGGACCTCGTTGAGTCCAGCCTGGTGCTGCTGCGTGACGCGAGCCGGAAGGAGGTTCAGTCCAAGGCGGAGTTCGCCGCTGAAGAGCGGTTGATCACTGCCCTGGTGGGCGAGGGCGCGGCGGCCGACACGCGGTCGCGCTTCCGGAAAATGCTGCGCAGCGGGGAGCTGGATAAGCGTGAGGTTGAGGTGTCCATCTCCGAGCCCGCGTCCCTGCCAATCGGCCAGCTTGATATTCCGGGCATGCCGCCGGGTCAGATGATCAACCTGAGCGAGATGATGAAGAATATGTTCGGCCGCCCGCAGCAGCGGCGCCGGCTGACGGTGGAGGCCGCAAGGGAGGCGCTGCAGCGCGAAGAGGCCGACCGGCTGTTGGACAACGACCGGCTGGCTAAGGACGCAGTCGCCCATGCCGAGAATCACGGCATCGTCTTCATCGACGAGATCGACAAGATTTGCGCCCGCAGCTCGGAAGGCGGATTCCGGGGCGCGGACGTGTCCCGCGAGGGGGTCCAGCGGGACCTGCTGCCCCTAATCGAGGGCACCACGGTCAATACCAAATACGGCCCGGTCAAAACCGACTACGTTCTGTTCATTGCTTCCGGCGCGTTCCACTTGGCGAAGCCCGCGGATCTGTTGCCGGAATTGCAGGGCCGGCTGCCGATCCGAGTGGAGCTGGCGTCCCTTTCCCGGGCCGACCTGCGTCGGATTCTGACCGAGCCAGAGCATAGCCTCATCAAGCAATATGAGGCCCCGATGGCCACCGAGAATGTCGATCTCCGGTTCACCGGGGATGCCATTGATGCCATGGCCGAGCTCGCCGCGGATATCAACGAGCGGGTGGAAAATATCGGCGCCCGGCGACTGCACACGGTCATGGAGAAATTGGTTGAGGATATTAGCTTCTCTGCCACCGAGCGGTCGGGCGAGGCCATAGAGGTTGACGCCGCCTACGTGAATGAGCGCGTGGCGCCACTGGCACAGAAAGGCGACCTGAGCCGGTTTATCTTGTAGCGGTTATAACCTCTGTTGCACTGGCCCCCCGCCTCGCTTACTCTTCGGCCACAAACCCCGCCGGCGAAGCCAAGGATTGGCGCCATGACGGCTCTGAAGCTTACCAGTATTGGGAATTCTGTGGGCGTGATCCTCCCGCGCGAGCTGCTGGTTAAACTTGGCGTGCAAAAGGGAGACACCCTGTATGCTATCGATATTCTGGAGGGCGTGCGCCTGACCACCGCTGATCCAAATTTTGCAGCGCAGATGAAGGTGGCCGAGCGCGTGATGCGGGAGCGCCGCGCCGCCTACGTGAGCTGGCTAAAAACTGATTGTCTGGCTTTCGCGTCAGCTCACTGAGGCGATTCACGACGAACAACTCGCGCAACACGGGGGTGCGCCCGGCCTACGCGATGAGGGCTTATTAGAGGACGCGTTGGCGCGGCCCCTCAATCTCGCATCATACGACACCGGCGAGATGGCCGATTTGGCCGCCATGTATGCGCTGGCGATCACGCGGAACCATCCGTTTGTCGCTGGAAATAAGCGTACAGCCTGCCTAGCACTCGAAACATTTCTCGCTCTCAATGGTTGTCGGTTTCTTGCCGGAGACCCTGAGTTAGTCGTCATCATGCGGTCGATAGCAGCCGGAGAAATCACCGACGCAGAGTTCACGAACTGGGTGCGCGGAAACGTACGCGCACCGTGAGCCTGCTGCGCGGTTCCGCCTCAGAGGAAAACCGCGCTAGGCGCTTTTCTTGGCAAGAGCGCCAGGCACGGTTATAGACCCGCCCAACTCAGCTGATGGGTTCCGAATCGGCCTGCGTCTTCCTAGGATCACTAAATGCTCTTCTACGAGCCGCTGTTTCTCTTTCTGTTCCTACCTTTGGTTTACCTGCTTTACTTGCTCGTGGAGCGCCAGTTCCGGCTCCGCGCGGCGGTAATCCTTCTGGCGAGCGTGTTTTTTTATGCCTGGTCAGAACCGCTTTTCGTGCCAGTCGTGCTTCTGTCTGGCGCCCTCGACCATGCCCTCGGGCTACGGCTTGCTCGAGCACCGCGCCAATCCCGGCGTGCCCACACGCTGCTCGCGATAGGAGTTGTCGCCAATATTGGCATCTTGATCCATTACAAATATACTCGATTCCTCATTGAAAATATCGATTCACTGCTGCACGGGCTTGCAATTCCGCCCCTCACCGTGCCGCAAATTGCTTTGCCTATCGGCGTGTCCTTCATTGTGTTCGAAAAAATCACCTATTTGGTTGACATTCAGCGTGGCCTCAGCCGTCCCGCACCCAGTTTCACGCGTTATCTGCTTTACGTATTCTTTTTTCCGAAGCTGCTCGCCGGACCGATTATCAAATATCACGAGATGGAAGCGCAGATCGAAACCCTGCCGGCCGCCAATTTCGACGATTTCGCGGCTGGCTTCCTGCGATTCATGCTGGGAGTTGTGAAGAAGACGCTACTTGCGGATACGCTTGCGACGGGGGCGGATAGCGTCTTCAACGACCGGACCGGCTTCGTTGGCTTTGGCGATGCCTGGTGGGGCGTGATTCTGTTCACGTTTCAGATCTATTTCGATTTTTCGGCCTATTCCGATATGGCGATAGGCATCGCCCGGATGCTCGGCTTTCGCCTGCGCGAGAATTTCAATATGCCGTATATCTCATGCAGCATAACGGAGTTTTGGCATCGCTGGCATATCTCGCTTTCAACCTGGATCCGTGAGTACCTTTACATCCCGTTGGGCGGAAATCGGGTGGGGGTGGCGCGGCAATACCTGAATCTTTGGATATGCTTTCTGGCATCTGGCATATGGCACGGAGCGGCTTGGACTTACGTGATCTGGGGTGCGTATAACGGGCTGTTCCTCGCGCTCGACAAGTTATTTCTTCTTCGGGTATTACGCTGGGTGCCGCCGCTTGTGGCCAACGCGTTTACATTTTTCGTCGTTATGGTCGGCTGGGTCCTGTTTCGCGCCCATTCGCTGGACCAAGCCGGGGAGTTCTTTCATGCGATGCTTCATCCGGGTTTGATCGGGACAACCACACAAATTTACATCACTACCGATATCAAAACCGCCGCGGTGGTGGCCGCCATCATCTGCGCCATTCCCCGCCTGCCCGGCTGGCCGTGGCTGCGTGATCAGGCGCTTCGTCCCGAGTGGCGCGCGTTTGCCGTGCAAATGGTGCTGGCGGCGCTGTTTGTGGGCGCAGTAGGCAAGGCAGTTGCCGATCCGTTCAAGCCATTTCTCTATTTCCGGTTCTGATGCGGGGCTTTCCAACATATTTGCGAACCTGGCTGCCGCGCTTGCCCGTGCTGTTGGGGGCCGGCCTGCTGGCGCTCGCATGCGGACAGATCGTGTGGAATGCGAGTCTAGGGACCGCGTTCCCACGCCTGCATATGCGGGTGAAGCAGGTTCTACTCGGACAGGGTGCAGAGCAGCCTGTCCCGCCTTCGTGGAACAACCTGCTCACGGGGCGTTTCCAGCAGGATTTCGCAACCAATTTGGGCAAGCTGAGCGTGCTGCGGCGTGATGCGGTCCGGTGGAAGACCCAGGTTTATTACTCGGCTTTCGGTATGTCCGCTTGGCCGAACATTGTGGTCGGCAACAATCGTCAGCTGTTCCAATGGCCCTACATCCAGGAGTTTTGCACGCGCGATTTAGCCCAGTTCCGGCCCCAGGCCGAGGCCTGGGTCACCCGGCTGCGCGCGTTGCAGGACGATTTCCAGCGGCGCGGCAAGCGCTTTCTCTATCTAATTACGCCTTCAAAGGCTGCTGTTTATCCCAACTATCTGCCGCCAGATTTCACCTGCCGCTCACAAGAGGCGGACCGAGCCGGCAAGCTCACGCTCTATCGCAAGCTTCTCGATAATGGGGGGGTGGATTATGTCGATGCGGCCGGCCTTGTCGAAGCAAACAAGAATGCTTTTGATGTCGATCTGTTTCCGAGAGGCGGAGCTCATTGGAATAGGCTCGCGGCGTCGCTCGCTGCCCAAAGGATCACAGCCCACGTCAACCAGTCCGAGCGGCTACTGACACCCTTCCAGTTCGATTGGCGCATTTCCTGGCATCCGACCGGGTCGGATCGCGACCTTTATGACGTGTTGAATCTGGTCTTTCGGGACGACCACTACCCAGTGCCCGTCCTATCATATCGTTCAGCCTCGCCGCCGCAGTGCCGGCCGGCGCATATTGTTGAGGTCACTGGCAGCTTTATTTTCGAAGTCAATGAAGTTCTCGGGCAAGTTGCATGCCGCCCGGCCATTAGCGCATGGTTTTATTGGGATCTGAAGCATTTCGAATATCCGAACGGCGAGCAGACCCCTGTACCGGTCGACCCTGCCCGGCGCAGCCAAGACCTATTGCGCGATGCGGACCTTGTCATCCTCGAGGAGAATGAGTCGGTCCTTCCCCAATCCGGGCACGCTGAAAAGCTCATGCAGCTCATGGCCGGGCAGGTGACGGCAGCAAAGTAGAAGGTGATGGTTTGCGGCGGGATCGGCTCTTTAACCTTTGGCCGG
>JAFAHH010000687.1 GCA_019237355.1 Acetobacteraceae bacterium
TTCGCAGGCCATCTCGCGGCCGATATCGCCCCGGCTGCGCAGCATCGCGGCTGCTCAGCAATTGGCAAAGAGCCGATCCAGCTGCGGCATACTGCCGAAGCTGCCCATTGCGAGCGCGCATCATGATTCGGGCGGGGCACAGCGACCGCCTCGCTGCGGCAATCGCGGCCTGCTATCGGCAGATTGCGGGGATCGAGGCCGGCATCGAGCAGGCCTGCGAACATGCCGCCACGCAGCGGCTCAGGCCGCGCATTCGGTAGCGCCGTGCACACTGGCCGCGTGGCGCTTGGCGTCTGTTTATTGCCGAGGCAGCCACCCAGATCGCCAGGCACTGGCCGGAACTCCGCAGCTTGCGAGGCCAGGCCGCAAGACTGAGGCGCTCAGCGCCGGGCAACGCCAGGAATTGCCACGCGCTGACCAACCCGCAAGCAAAGGGTCTGCATCGCTCCTCCTCCTCATCATCAGCATCATCGATTGGCAACACAATGGGATGGCTATTCCGGAACGTGCCGCTGCGGCACGAAAGCCCCGTGAGCTACATACGGCGGCAGCTCACCTATGAAACTCAGAACCTCAAAACGACCGTTCTCGAGGCGCAGCTGCTCGCGGCGTCACGTACGCCGCGGTTCGGACCGAGGATAAAGGGACCGGCAAAACCTACACCCTCTGCGCAGTCGTCCCGTTCAGGAACAGCGCAAGGGCTTCGGATTCAAAATCATGAATGAACCATGGGGCCGTTACGACGCCGATTGCCCGGACCACATCATACGGCTGCTCTCATCGGTACCGGAAATTCCTCACAGCTCATTCGCCGGGAAGTGGCGCCGGCGCGTCAAGGAATGCAAGGCAGCAAGGGAGGCGGCCCACGAGAAGGCGCGTGATCTACAGCCCGGCGCCGTGCTGCGTTTCAACCGTCCAATCCGCTTGTCGAGTGGCATGAACGCGCAGGAGTTTTGCTTCATCGGGCGCTTTAGGCGCTCGCTCCTAATCGCGCCCACTGCCGATCGAAATCTCCTGTGCCGGCTACGCCCTTGCACGATCGCAGAAGCCACGATCATCGCAGGAGAGAAACCATGAACCGGCAACTAAAGGGCGACAAGCAAGAGCCAGCACCCAGCCTGCTGGCCGCGTCCGCTCCGGTGCGCGCGGTCTAGGCCGGGCGGCGGTCACTGCAACCCCCGCTTCGCAAGCGAAGCGCCTGCGGTTCGGGCGGCAAGCCGCCCTCAGGGGTTTCCGTTCCCTTCTATCCCGGCCTCAGCAGACCGCACCCGGAGCGGCGCGGCCCGAGAGCTGGTCGCCTCTTCCAGGGAAATCAGCAAAAGGAACGGAAACCAATGAAAGCAAGCCGGCTCACCAGGCGGGAACTCGCCGAGATCAAGACCATCCACAAGCTGCTGGATGCCGAATGGATCGCTGCCGGCAAGACTACCACTCCGGCACGCGCACCATGGAGCGCGGAAGATATAGCGGAGTGGCGCAAGCTCACTCCTGCTGAGCGCATCATGGACCTCCGCATCTACGCTCAGGCCTGCGATCGCATCATAGGCGAGATCGCCCTGCCGCTCGCTGCCTGAACCGCTCTGGCAGGGCTCATGTCGCCCTGCATGCATTTCATCCGAGAGGAGGAATGAAACCATGCCGGTTATCTGAACCGCGTGACGCTCATCGGCAATCTGGGGCGCGATCCGGAAATACGCACGACACAGGCCGGCAACAAGATCGCCGGCCTCAGTCTCGCCACCAGAGAAACCTGGACCGACAAGCGCAGCGGAGAGCGAGTCGAGCGCACCGAGTGGCACCGGATTGTCATCTTCAACGAGGGCTCGCGGACATCGCCGAGCGCTATTTGCGCAAGGGCAGCAAGATCCTGGTCGAAGGCCAGCTACAGACCCGCGACTGGACCGATAACGCGGGCGTTAAGCGGTACACCACCGAAATCGTGCTGCCGCGCTTCGGCGGGCTGCTCACGATGCTCGGCAAGCCGAGCGAACAAAACGGCAGCGCGACATCCCGGGAAGCTCCAGAGCGCGAGCCGCACGGAACGCGCGAGCCCAATCCCGCCCGCGGCGACCTGGATGACCAGATTCCCTTCTGACAGCCATACCAGCTCGGCGCTACGTGCCTGCGCGTAAGCAAAGGACCCCAGCGAGAAGCAGCCGCTATACGCGGAATGCCTGAACAAGGCCGCCCCCGCTATTGCAGCGCCTTCGAGCCGGACATGGCATTGCCGCGGCTCGCACAGGCTCACCTGCTGTCCAGGGCTGCGGCGAATGAAAAGCCAGCGCGAGTGCCGATGCTCTTCCTGCCGCACGCCATGACCTTGCTCCACCCAAAACCTGCACCGGCCCGAGGGAGATACCGATGTGCCCAGGATCAGTTACGCATGAAAGCCAGCCGCCGAATGAGCCCGGCGGCGCCGGATTGCGCCACGCCCGGGATGCCTTCAACTGGACCCGCGCGGCGATCGAGATGTTGCGCGGCTTATGGACTGAGGGGCTTCCCACAGCCGAAATTGCACGCCGTCTCGGCACCTCCAAGAACGCCGTCGTGGGCAAGGCACACAGGCTGCAGCTTCCGAAACGCAACTCACCTATCCGGCCGGCGGGCTCCGGCTCGCCAAGGCGACGCAGGCGGCCCGGACCAGTTCCAAAACTCGATGAGATTATACCGCTAAAATCGGTTCCCGTGCCGGCTACCCCGAGAGCGATACCACCACCCGCCCCACGCCCGATCCGGACCGAAAAGACACCTTGCTGCTGGCCGGTTGGTGAGCCGGGAACGCCAGGATTCAGGTTTTGTGAGGCTCTTGCCGTAAGCGGCCGGCCCTATTGCCAGCAGCATTGCGCGATTGCCTACCAAGGCTGCCGCGAGGCGAGCGGCTAAACCATTCGCTTCGCGTGCAGAAGCGACCATCTGATACCATCAGCTCAGCCCCAGTCGATATCTCCAATGGCGGCAGCACGCCAGCGCTAGGAGAGCTGCTGCCTGATCCTGGGCCAATGGGCAAGGGTATAGCGGAATTAGTAAGATCCCCGCCCAATTAACGCTGGTTCCAGCGCGCCCAGAAAAGACGATCCTCTCCCAGCAGGCAAAGCCTTGCCGTCGGGTAGACCTGCGAGGGGGCTCAAGCGCCGCCCCCTCGCACTCCCCCCGCTTTTGGAGGGGCCGCGCCGCATTTGCCTCAGCATAACCCGGCGCCAGAGGGCGGCCGTCAAGGGACGCTGCGGCTCCGGAATTTTTGATTGAAGAAATCAAAAATTCCATAGCCGCCGCTCAAGCCCTTGACGTCCTCCCGCGCCGTGTTGACCGGAAGCTAGGGGGCGGCTCCAAAGTTGCGCGCCCCCTCCAAACCTCCCCAGGGGCTCACCAAAGTTGTTCCGTTCAATACGGTAACACATGATTGTTACTTTCATTATGTCATGAGGTTTGCTAGATTGCTTTTGCGGACAGAACAGGCCGCCGCCAGGAAAGCCAGAGATCAGCACCATGTCACAGAGCACCAGCAGCACCCGCAGCCAGCAACAGCGCCGGACCATTAGCTTTGAAACGGCACAGCGCGTTTGCCCGCATAGCGGCCTCGCCGCCAGCCTCGCCCGCACCTTCGGCCTGGAACTCCCAGATTACGCCCACATCCGCGAAGGCACCGAGGAGCACATCGCTCGTGTCGCCCAGGTCATGCAGACGGCAATAGTCTCGGAAAAGGGCGAGCACCTCTCCGCGCTCACCGACAAAGCGATGCAAATCCACCTACAGCGAGTCGTGGATGCCTTTGTCCGCTCCGCCAATCATGCCGGGGACTTCTACAGCCAGAAGGTCTCGGCAGCGAGGCAATTGACCTCAAGCCTCGCCAATGATGCCCGCGACGAAGACCGCGATCCCGCCGGCTTCGAGTCCCGGGCACAGCGCGCGCGCCGCTTCGCTGCAGAAATGGGGCTGCAGGCATATGCCCTCCTCGCAGCAGCTGAGGGTGCGATCTCTGCCTACGCCCACGTCACCGGCGAGGACTGGAAACCCTACGACGGGAATAATCAGGGCAGCAGCCAAAGCCTAGCCCGCCGCTCCGCAGCCGAGGAAATGGCCGCTTTCGGACAGTGAGACGCATGGGCGGGGCCGCCAGGCTCCGCCGCTCTACCCTGGCCTATCGCCGGAACTGCGGGTTAAGCCGGATGATTTCGAGGTCATCCAGTCCAGCACGCCAGAACACTTGTCAGGCGACATGGAAAATGAGGCCGGGGCCGACAGGTAAAGTGAGGCCACCCTCCTGAGGGAGGGAGACTGCGATGCGTGAGGACCTG
>JAFAHH010000393.1 GCA_019237355.1 Acetobacteraceae bacterium
TCGTGCCTGCCCAAGGTGTTTTGGAATACTGCTCGCGTGTAGGCTAGCAAGCCTATAGCACGATCATCTATTTGAGCTTTTTCACTTCGACATTGTTCGATTAGTGCGCCCACCGTTAAGTGCGAGGGAGACATGAGGCGAATGTCTATTCTTCGAGACTTGAACGCTCTTAAGCTTTGCTGTTCGCTGATGACTCGCCGCTGGCGCAACACCGGTTCGAACTCTCGGTCCCGTCGTCGGCTCACGTACTAACACGCCCGCAACTTCGGCCCCTGGGTTAGTTCTAGAAAGACCGTGCGTACTAGCGTTGAGGATATCGGCTTTCCGGTTAAGCGCGGCGATCAGCCCGTCGATACCTTCGTTTTTCAGGATAGCCCCGAATTCGGAGCGACGCGTCGCAACCTCGCTGATCGCGCCGTCAAGGTAGATATCCGAGATCAGCCATGTCTCGCCGTCGCGCCGCATCATGTAATCGACATTGACCGGCTCACCGTTCGCTTTGATGATCTGGCTCTTCACCATGATGCCAGCAGCCGCTGGCTGTTCTCCGGTGACCTGAAACTTCTGCCCGGCATAGCTGTCAAAACGATCGGCATAGATCGCCGAGATGTAACGTCCAAAGCTTTCAATGACCTGCTGCCGCTGCGACTCGGAGAGCGTCGCCCAGGACGAACCAACCGACAAGCGGGCCATCGTCGGGATGTCGAAGGTCCGACGTATAACAGGTTCCAGACGTGCGAAACGCCCGCTTTGCCCGAGCGAGCGGCCGCTTTTCATTGTGCCGAGCAACTCGGCGTAGAGACCTTGCACCGTGTCGCCTCCGCTCGTGGGCACGGCGTGCGCAGGACTGGCGAGTATAGTGATGCCGAGCCCGGTCGCGAGAGCCGCAGCTTTCCACGCCGTGGTTTTCGCGACAATCGGTTTGCTCGTGCCCTGATCCAAGATCGCTAACCAATAATACGATATCACGGTCCCCCTCCTATCGAATGCTCCGGTTGTCTGCTCTGACGGTTACTGAGCTTCAGCCGCGAATTTCCCCGTTTCGACAAATCTGGATGACCGGCACTGCATCCCTCACATCACCGCGACGCAAGTCTCCATTGTGCCAAGCATGAACTATCGTCAACAACGGCGGAATCAGGCTGGTGGACGGCCTGCTGCGGTAGCGCTTCGAGCCCTTGGTATGTGGCGAGATTCTTGGATTCACGCGGCCCGTCGGGCTGGCGCCTTGGCGATGGTTTCCTGTTCTGGGCAGGGCAGGCCCCGGCGTCCCGATTCGGCTATCAGTGGCTACTATTGACTCGGGTCGCTCGGTTATGCCGGGTGTTCGCGGTTATTTGATCGAGTAAAAGGGCAGGGTCGGAGAAAATTATCACAGTAACAACGATCTGACGCTGCCGCACGAGTCAAGCTTGTCGGTTGTCACCATGCATGCGGAAGGCCCGAGCTTTCGTGAACTGTCACTCCGTTATCCATCAGCGACGTTTGAAACTCGCCCAAGGAGGTGCTCTCTCAGTCAAACGGAAAGCTGGCAGTGTCGATAGGCGACGTCGGCGAGGGTCGCAGGCGGCCAACCCGAGCAGGGGCCTTCCCTCCTACCGTTCCGCCGAGCTCAGCACCAGCGAACGGCGCCTCGGCACCGGCTCCGCGGAGAATGGCTCTTCGGGTCTTAGTAACAGTCGAGGCCGAGACCGATGTTTCGATTGAGCCCTGGTAAAGAGAGGACGTTTATCCGACGGCGCGCGCTCCTGATGGGTGGGTTTGCCGGGGCGGTCAGTTGTGCTTTTGCTCCGGCCGCCCACGCCGCAACAGCATTCGTCTTGCCGACCGCAGCGGCCAACCCCCGATTCTCCGTCCGATACAAGGGCATTGGGATCGGCACTCACACAATCTCGTATGCGTCAGCAACTGGTGAGACGCGGGTCAAGACCGAGATCAATCTCGAGGTTAAGGTCGCATTCATATCCGCCTACGCGTTTAGTCATCGTTAGTCACCGGTCGAGTCCGCCCGCCATTTTAATTAGCCAAGGGGTGCAACACCGATTTGCCTGCTCGGCGCTGCTCTTGCAAAGCCGGCGATTGCATCAACAGACTGGCTTACCGCCGGATCAAGCCGGAGAAGACCCTCTATCGGGCCCCATACGCTCGCGCAGTTCCTCTCCGATTTCAAAGTCGCACACCACCGGCATAGTCGGGCGTGACCGAATGAAGATCATCGATGGGAAAGCTAAGCTGCCCAATGGGCGTGCTTTCATTTCGCTTAACCGGGTTGGAAGGTCAACGTCATTTCGGCGATGCCGCCGGCGACGTTGACACCCTTGTCCCCTTCGATGCTGAGCGGCTGCAGCGAGATTGAATTACCGAAACCGCCAAACAGCACATTTGCGCCGATCCCGACTCCGATACTGGCGCTTCCAGTAGCGCCAACGTAAGTGCCGGCCAACGAACCTGGCCCGGGATTGGTGGCCGGGGCGAGCACCGCCCAAGCCATTACTGCGGCCTCCACGTACCCGATATCGACGCCAAATTTGTTAATTGCGCCAACATAATGTTGCGGGGCAACGCCATTGGGAGCAAAGGTGCAGTTGACGGCCCGCGAGGAGCCGAAGATGAAGCCGAACCCGCCGGCTACGTTGCAAGTCATAATACCGGCCTTGACAGATTGCGCCTGAACGGGCGTTCCGAACGCCAACCCGCCGCCGACTAAGCCAAGGGCGATGATCGCAACCAACAATTTTCTGAACATCCATCAACTCCCAATTAAGATTTCCGCTTAGTCGAGGCGTGGGGCTTCGACCCGCGGTTCGTATAGCTTGACTTCGAGCTCTCGCGCCATGGTTTGGCCGGCTCCCGCATTGCCAGCTTGTCGTACTGCGCGGCTAACGGGATTTAAAACAACCGGCTCATGCTTCCCCATGCACCCGATGCCGCGAATCGCTTAACCGAGTCTCGCGAGCGGGTAGTCGCTCCATCTTGCCGGCCTGACGAAAGCGCGGCCAAGCACCAGAGCGGCCACGACGCGGACATTCCGGGTCTGGGCAGAAATCAGCAGCATTGCCGCTACGATCTAAATCGCCTCCCGCGTTGCCCGGTCAACCTGGTGCGCACAGCCGTCAAGTTGATAGTGCCCCTGAT
>JAFAHH010000429.1 GCA_019237355.1 Acetobacteraceae bacterium
TGCGCAACGGGCCCAACGTGAAGTACGAGGCCAACCGGGCGTATGCGGACGCGAAGCTCATCGTTGCTTGGTGGGCCGCAGCGCTGGCCCGCCGGCTACCCCCCGGCATGGCCGTGTACGCAGTCTCGCCCGGTGGGGCGACCGACACCAAGGTGTCGCGAAACGCTGGCCCGTTGTTGAAGTATCTGTTTATTCCGATCGTGAAGCTCATACCCGGCATGAATCAGACGCCGGAGACCGCAGCCCGTCGGCACCTCCAGGCCTCGAAGTTCGGAATCGACGTGTCTGGGCAATTCTTCGCCTCGGCTCAAAGGAAGTTCTCAGGCCCAATTGAAACGCAGCGCCACCCACACCTGCACGATCGCGCGAGCCAAGAAGCCGCGTGGCAGGCAGTCGTAAATGTCTCCCGCGTCGACCTCTCTAACCCAGCATCCTTAAGCGCGGTGTCCTGAAGGAGCGCCGGTCGCGGTCAAGTGCTTCGTCGGGGTAAAGCCTTTTGTTGCGCCCTCGGGCGCGCACGACGTGCTGATACGTCTTGCCGAAGAGTCGAAACGAGACTGGGTTTACGTGAAGAATGAACCGACAAGTGGCCGGGCCACAAAATGAACCATCAGCTGGCCGATCTTGCCTGCCAGGCGGGCAGGAAACTCAAACTCATGGTCTCAACTTTCCCCGGGGCGGTTCATCTGACCTCGGTCGCAGGCACTTTTCGCACCTGTCTTAACTCACGCGCTCCGGAGTGCTACCGATTCGAGGCACCGAACGGCGGGGATAAGATTCCGCCATGAACCGCCGTCCGCCTGCTCTGCGTCCCGATCTTTGGATCGCCCGGGAACGCTGGCAGGAACTAGCGGGCGAATTGCTTACGCCTCGCAAGCGGGTAGGCCCCATCGGAACCGCTCTCAGTTCGATGAGAGCCGTGCCCATAGGCGGGGGCGCCGCGAATCCGTGCTTCGTCTTCATTCGCAAGGAAGAGGGCGTGGGATGTGACTGGAAGGCTCAGATTGCGGGGTGGTACGCACAAGACATCGCAGCGGGCGGCGCCTGTATTGGACAGGCCGCGGTGCTCAGCGCGCTCAACGCGGCAGCCAGTGGCCTGTGCCGCCAACACGAATGTCCGGCAGCGTGCCCGTGTGGGTACGTTCCACGACTTAAGCTAGGTACCTATACCTGCACGGCCACCCTGGAGCAAGGTTGTCTCATGCAAGAGTCTGAGGACTGGAATTGCCAGTGCTTGGGCGTATAAGGGCTAGTCGCCTGGAGCATCAGCCCAAGGATGATCTCAGGGATGAAAAGGGTGATCGGTGGCAGCGAACGGTTACAACCCGAGATTCTCGAGAACAGGCTCCCGCCCGCATTGTGGGCCTCGTTTGTCGCGCCAGCCGAGGTTTGATTGGATAGGCACTCTCCGTACCCTGCAGCGTACGTCAGCTGAGCCATCAGGCCGAGTCTGCGGTCTGCTAGCCCGGACATCCGGAACTTCTTTCCTACTCACCTCAACGCCCACGTCGCGCCCGGCACGCCCCAGTGTGGCTAGACCCCCGATTGGGGTCTTGGTTCCTACCACGGTGATCGCCACGGAGGCGTGAGATCGGGCCGCTCAGCGTCTCCTCGTCCAGAAGTCTCGTTGGGCCATGGGCCGCGATGAGCGAGCTCTGTCGCTTGCATCATGCCCCCAGAGTGGCCAGACCTGCTTCCATCGCCACGCAACTGGGATTTTCCAGACTGGAAACTCAAACTCAGCACGTCCAGGAAACCCGGGGCGGTTCACCGCCGCACTTGGGCCGCCACCAGGACGCGCGCCACTGAGCCACGGCAAAGGACAACTCCGTAGCAATGGGCCAGGCAGGCGGCCTACGTGGCTCGTCAGGATTCGGTCCGTGCTGCGCTTCATGGGCGGCATCATGCTGCCCGTCGCCGCAGGCTCGTCGAGCGGCCGTTTCGGCATAATGCCGCTTATGCAATTTGGGCTGCCCTCGGCTCGACTCGCTTCCGTCCTCGTTGCGCTAACGTTAGCCGCCTGCGGCAGCGCCCCCTCGAACGGCAGTTCGTCGGCTAGCTCGCCTTCCGTGTCGGCGTCAGCCCAACCGCAGGCGACAACGCTCCCAGCCGTCCCGGCGCCGGTCGCCGTCTCGGTGGATTCGGCGGCAACCGCTGTCCTGGTGATGGACTTGTTATTGCCGCGCTGCACACCCACGGGACGCGCCGCCTGCCCACCAACGATTCCGGCAGTTAATGCGCTTATCAAGAAGGCGCACGACGCCAGAACGCTGGTCGTCTACACCCGCGTCAATAACGGCACGTTCGTGTCCGACCTACTTACGCCTCAAGCCAGCGACATCACGCTGGACACATTGGGCCCGGATAAATTCATTGGCACCAACCTGGCCGATCAACTCAAGCAGAAGAAGATCTCCACGCTGGTGGCTTCGGGCACGGCCTCGAATGGGGCGGTCCTCACGACTGGGGCCGAAGCCGCGTTCCAGGGTTACACGGTCGTGGTGCCGGAGGACACGATCTCGGGAGACACCCCTTTCAACACGTTCTTGACTGAGTATCAATTGCTCCAGTTCCCAGCCAACCCCGATAACAAGCCGCTGGCGGACAAGGCTGTCACCCTGAGCCGTTCAGACCTGATCTCGTTCAAGTAGCCGCACGCTTCGGGCGGCTCGGCCTTTGTGCTGTTAGGCGACCGTTTCCTGTGCCGCTGATGTGAGGCCCGGCCGGCCCGCAATGCGCTCGCGTTTGAACACCCAGTTGGTGGGAGCCGCCGCCTGCCCGGCGTCGAATTTGCCGGTTCGCTGTCTCACGCCGCTACATGCGTATGGCGCCGGCGCGACCCCGTGATGCAACCGGCGGCCAGTCCTTACATCCGCTGCGCGGAGCTGGCCCATTGCGCCCGCCACGCGGCGGCTTCAAAGGGCTCGGCGAAGTACTGTGTCTCGAGCGCGACCTCACCGGCACGAAACTCCATGATGCTCACCGTGTCATATGGTTTTCCGTCATAGGTGATGACCAGTTCAGTGATCCACAGGTCGCCGCTGCCACGGACGCCTCGGACGACGAATTCTCGCCGTGCCGGATGCTGGCCACGCTGACCCTGGATGTTGCGTCGTCCGCGGAATCGCTCGCCTGATTGGGGATACTCAAGGACCGCATCATCGGCGTAGATGGCATGCTCTGCCGCCTCATTCCCCGCCTGCGATGCCGCCCAATGCCGCTCGATGGCGGCCCGAGGGTCCGAATCTGTCATGGTGCTTGAACTCCTCCTCGGTGTGCATTGTCAGCCCAGGGGCGAGGCCGCACAAGCCGCACCGACGCAGCCAGGGGTTACCACTCGTCAGCAAAATGAGACGGCGGGACTACGGCGTCTCCAGGCCGTTTCCTTGTCGTCGCGTCCAATAACCCAATCGAGGCCATCCCGCGGCCGACCGACAACCCGTAGCCGCTACCCCCTCCACCCCGACGCGCACCAACCCCCGCCAGCGGGGCCGCAGATTGCTGCTGCGGGGGGTCGGGGCAGCGGCGCCGGTCGCGGATTAGGATTGGCTCGTCCCCCGAGCCGGCCTGACGGCGCGGTCGGCGGACCAATCCGGCTCACGCTGCCACACCCTCTGGGAACCAACCGGGACCTGAGTACGTCTACTGGGTAGTGACAGTCGGTTAGGAGACCCAGTATGCGCAGCGGTTCGGTTCTTGGTTGGTTATCCCTCAGCTTATCCCTGGTTCTTCTGGGACTGATGGCGTTCCTCGTGCTTCGGCTGCTGCCGGCCGTAAGTCCAGCCGCGGCGGGCGCCTCGACAGCGATCCCGTATGCCGTAGTGGTGGATGGGAACGCCGAAGCATCTGCCCCGCCAGACATTGCCTACGTCACGCTCGGCGTCGACAGCCCGGCTCCCACTGCTGCTGAGGCGACGAGCAACAATGCCACGGCCATGGCGCAAATCATCATCGCCGTGAAGGGGCAGGGCATACCCGATCAGGACGTACGAACACAGGATTTCTCCGTCACGCCCGTCTATGC
>JAFAHH010000437.1 GCA_019237355.1 Acetobacteraceae bacterium
AGACACGCTGGGTTTCATTCCGTCCGATGTCATGTGCCTGCCGGATGGCACGCCCGTTGGGTCATTTATGCGGCTCGATCGCGGTGCTGAACCAGCAGATCACCACACCCTGTTTGTCACCATGGGATTAGAGTCGAAGGTCGACCACGTCGCGTTCGAAGTCATCGACCTCGATGCCGTTGAGATCGGGCAACAAATCATGATGGCGAATCGCTACCGCCATGCGTGGGGGGTCGGCCGCCACCTGCTTGGCAGCCAGATCTTTGATTATTGGCGAGACCCGTGGGGACAGAAGCACGAGCACTACGCCGACGGCGACTTGTTCGATGCGTCGCTAGAGCCCGGATACCATCTGATGGACCGGGAAGGGCTTTATCAATGGGGGCCGGACCTACCGGACGACTTCATCGACGCAAAGCTAACGCCGCGGCGTTTGTGGAGGGTCTTGAAGACCGCAATGAAAGACAAGGCCGCGCTGAAAAAAATGCTTGCACTAAAAGAGAGCCTGTCGAAGCCTGGCCGTCAGTGGCAGCACTGATTGCGCCTCATTCGTAGCGGTGAAACCCGCTGGCGCGGCCGTCGCGTAATGGCGTTGGCCTCGCAAACGCCAGGATAAGCAATCGATTGACAATAAAGGAGCTGGGATATGCCGGAATCGTCCAAAGTTATCATCAGTTGCGCGATCACAGGCGCGATCCATACGCCATCGATGTCGCCTTACCTGCCGGTGACGCCAGAGCAGATTGCCGAGTCGGCAATTGGGGCGGCCGAAGCGGGTGCGGCCATCGTTCACCTACACGCCCGTGATCCGGAGACGGGCCGGCCGGATCAGTCTCCGGAAGCATTCGGCCGCTTTCTTCCAGTCATTAAGCAACGCGCGAATTGCATCATCAATATAACGACCGGGGGCGCGCCCTGGATGACCGTGGAGCAGCGGGCCAAACCGGTTGCCGTGTTCAAGCCGGAGCTTGCCTCGCTCAACATGGGATCGATGAATTTCGGGTTATTCCCGATGCTCAACCGCTACAAGGAGTTCAAGCACGCCTGGGAGCGGGAGACACTCGAGGCCAGCCGCGATTTCATCTTTCGCAACACCTTCAAAGACGTCGAGTCCATTCTTCAGATCTGCAGCGAAACTGGAACGCGTTTCGAATTCGAATGCTATGACACCGGCCATATCTATAACCTCGCCTATTTCCTCGACCGTGGCCTGGTGAAGCCGCCGCTATTCGTCCAAACAGTGTTCGGCATTCTCGGCGGGATTGGAACACACCCGGAAGACTTGATGCATCTCAAGCGTACCGCCGACCGGCTGCTCGGCGATGCGTATCGTTGGTCGGTGCTTGGTGCAGGGCGCAGCCAGATGAGGATCGCAGCCGCGGCGGCCGCGATGGGCGGCAATGTGCGCGTGGGTCTTGAGGACAATCTGTGGATCGGGCCCGGCCAGCTCGCGGAAAGCAATGCTGCTCAGGTGCGGCAGGTACGAAAGATCCTCGAGGGTTTGGGCTTGCAAATTGCCACCCCGGACGAGGCGCGCCGCATCCTCGACCTCAAGGGGGGCGACCAGGTTGCGTTCTAAGCTGAGTTTCCGGGCTCAGTAGTCAGCGGCGTGGGAGCGCGATCACCGCGCCGCCGTTTCGCTCGGGAACCCAGCTTACTCCAGCTTCAAAGACAATCCGGCGGGGCGGTCCTTTGACCTGGATCAATGCGAAGTAATGAAACACATCCGATCCTGCGCTCGCGTGACCCCTGCTCCGGGAGCAAACCATCTGGCAATGGTGGTTCGCGCGTCTCCCAGCACTCCGCGGAGGTAGTCATGATTTCACGGCATGCCATTCAGGTAGGTGCGCTTGGCGTTTTCGTGGCATTGGCCGCGCTGCCGATGGCGCGAGCAGCGGAACCGGCTCCGCCCGTGAGGCCGGCGATCAGTGAGGAAGCCGCGACCGCCGTCGCGCAGATGGGCAAGACGCTCTCGGCCAAGGAGCTATCGTTCACGGCGAAAACTATCAGGGTTTACCTGGACCAATCCGGACAGCCGCTTCACATCTTCCATATGCTGAAAATCCTCGTTCGCCGTCCTAACCGGCTCGCCGTTGAGGTTAAGGGCGATGACGGCTCGCACGATCTATTCTACGACGGCAAGTCGGTTGCCGTATTCTCCGCCGACCGCAACGATTACATAACGATTACCGCGCCGGGTGACATCCCGTCGGCTCTCAACGAGGTATTTGACAAGCTCAAGGTCGATTTTCCGCTGGTCGAATTCTTTGCCGACTCTCCGGACAGAGCGTTCCTAAACGGGGTTATCGCCGGTTGGCAAGTCGGGACCGCGAACGTTGACGGCGTCGAGTGCCGGTATCTGTTTTTCTCGCGGACGCCTGATATCGATCTGGAATTGTGGGTCCAGAAGAATAGCGAGGCCATACCGCGTCGTTTGATTGTCACCTACCGGTTGCTTCCCGGTCAACCGAATTTCATCGCAGAATTCAGGGATTGGAACACCCAAGTCCATCCGTCTGACTCCGAATTCGCCTTTCAACCGCCCGCCGGCGCGAAAAAGATCGAGCTGGGTCCCGCTGTTGCGCCGGCACACGAGGGTAGCAAGTGATGAAACATATGAAATTGACCTTCGTCGGTCTTGTTATAGCAACGTCCGCACTTTCGGACCTCGCCTATGGCCAACCGGGGCCGCCACCGGCTCCCCCGATGGGCGGCGGTCTGCCCGCCCCCCCGATGGGCGGCGGCCTACCCGCCCCCCCGTTCGGCGGCGGCCTACCCGCTCCTCCGACCGGCGGCGGCCTCCCGGGCCTTCCGACGGGCGGTAGCCCCCCGGGTCTCCCGATGGGTGGCGGTTCTCTCCGCGGACCCGGCGGCGCGGCACCCGGCCCCGGGGGAAATGTTCCCTCCGGTAATATCAATGCCAGCCGCGGTCCGTTGAATGCCGGCGGTAATATCAATGCCAGCCGCGGCCCATTCAACGCCGGTGGTAATGTCGATGCCAGCCGCGGCCCGTTCAACGCCGGCGGTAACGTCAGTGCCAACCAGGGCGCCTTGAACACGGGCGGTAATATCAATGCCAACCGCGCCATCTCGAACTCCGGTAATGTCGGTGTCAACGCCGGCGATAATGTCAATGTCTATGCCGGCCGAGGAGGGTACTATGGTGGCGGATACTATGGTCGCGGATCCTATGGTGGGTCGTACGATCGCGATTATAGCCGCGGAGCCTACTACTTAGGCGGGTTTGCGGCCGGCACCGCTACCGGAGCCGCGGCTGCCTCGTCGAGCAACAAGGAGTCGAGCTACTACTATTACAATTACCCTCCATACTACACCTACACTTGTTGGGACTCCTATAATAAGCGCTACTACTCTTCCTCTGTTCAATGCCCCGAGGGTACACGACGATGATACACAAACATAGGGGCCCAGCTTCCTGTTCAGATGGCGAGAGAGTCAGCCCAGTATTCCGGCAGGCTAGAGCAGATCGCGATCAGGTGGAATCGAAGGCGATCCACATCGCGTGAATCTGCTCGCAAAACAAACCTAGAGCGGTTCCACTTGAGTGGAAACCGCACTAGAGCACGATCGCTTGAGGCGGAAACGTCGGAAAGCATGAATCGTGCTCTCGAACAACACTCGCTAGAGCATGTTTGTTTCTGCTAAAAACAAACATGCTCTAGCCCGCGACGGCTTGAGGCGGACTCGGGTTCCCAATTCGCAGGCGAATTGGGGTCCCGATCGTCAGAAAGCCTGAATCGCGCTCCGAAAACAGAGCGGGATGGCTTTAGCTCAAGTCATCCCTCTCTAACAATTGAGCTATTCTTGGCAGATCCGCCGCGGGCTCGCGGTAATTATTGCCTATTCGTATTCGTAACGTGCCCCACCTACCTCTTTTACTCGCGAACTCAAGTCGGTTGGCTAGGCCGCGGAATGGCCAGGTTGACGTTTACACATTTTGTCTCGGTGAAGCTGTCGAGCATTCCTTCAAGCGACATCTCACGCCCGATCCCGCTCTCCTTGACACCGCCATAGGACTGGCCGAGTGCTTGGCCGCCGCCCTGGTTCACCTGAACCCACCCGGCCTCGAGGGCGTGCGCGGCCCGGAGCGCCTGCCCGATGTCGCGCGTCCAAACATAGGCAGCGAGGCCATAGTGGCTATCGTTCGCCATCCGGATTGCATCGGCTTCGTCTCGCCAAGCGATTGCCACCAGAACCGGGCCAAAAATCTCCTCGCGCGCCAGCCGCCATTCGTTCGAGTCGGCGGTGAAAATCGTGGGCAGGGCAAAATACCCTTTCGCCAGCGGTCCTTCGTCGGGTGGTAATCCCCCCGTGACGATCCGCGTCCCAGACCGGTTCAGGCCTTCCCGGACGTAGTCGCAGACCTTTTTGAACTGGCGTTCGTTGATGATGGAGCCGATATCCGTCGCCTCATCGAGAGGATCGCCGACTTTCAGGGCGGAAGTGCGGGCTGCCAGCTTTTCCAGGAACGAATCGAAGATGCTTTCGTGCAGGAACAGCCTCGATCCCGCCGTGCAGGACTGGCTCTGGCGCGTGAATCGCATCGACGCGATGATACCGTCAACCACCCAATCCTCGTTGGCGTCATTATAAACGATGGAGGGGCTTTTGCCGCCCAGTTCGAGGGAGACCGGCGCCACACGTTCGGCCGCGGCGCGCATGATCGCCTTTCCAACAGGCGTCGATCCCGTGAAGCTGACCTTGCGCACCTTAGGATGTGCCGCGAGCGGTCCACCGCACTCCGGGCCGTACCCAGTCAACACGTTGACCACACCCGGCGGCAGGTGGTCCTGGCAGACCTCAGCGATCATAAGCACGTTGAGGGGAGCGTCCTCGGCGGCTTTCAAGACGATTGTATTCCCGGCGCAGATTCCTGGAGCGATCTTCAGCGAGGAAAGCTGGGCCGGCGCGTTCCAGGGGACGATTGCGCCCACAACGCCGATAGGCTCCCGCCTTGTGTAACTCAGCATAACCTCGCCGAACGGGACGGTTATCCCTTTGATCTCGCCAGAAAGGCCGCCGAAGTAGCGGAATGTGTCAACGACCCACTGGGCTTCACCGCGCGATTGCGTGCGCAGGGCGTTGCCGGTTTCGGTCGCGATGAGGCGCGCCAGTTCCTCTTGTCTGGCCTCCAGGGCATTCGCAATCGCCAGAAGGGCCCGGCCGCGCTCGCGGGGAGGTGTGCGAGCCCAGGCCGGAAAGGCCTTTGCCGCGGCATCCACGGCGGCATTGACGTCTTCCGCCTGTGCCCGCGGGACCTGGGCAATAGGCTCGCGTCTGGCCGGGTTCTCGACCGTGATGGTCTGTCCGGCCAGCGCGTCTCGCCACTCGCCGCCGATCAGCATTCGCCGGACGCGAGCGGCTGGACCTGCTGCCGTTTTATCGCTCCCTCCGGACCGTTCGGCTTGCTTTGCGTTGGACTCAAGCGGGGTCATCTCGCAACCTCTCTGTTTCCATGCCGACCCGGCGAGCCGAGCATCCATCAGGTCGCGCCTGGCCGCAACCGTGTTAGGCTGATTCGAGAGCAGGCTTGACCGGCTGACCCCGAGGTCCTCGCTTACTGCCCGTGCTGTCTCGCATACCGGCGTTGAGTCTGCTCCGCGAAATACCGCTCGACCGACTGCGCGTAGGCATGGCTAGCGGTGCCGTCTAGGAACCCGAGCGGCATCGAGTTAGCGCTCTGCACAATTTGCTCGCTGGCATTAGGCATCTCGACACCCCCAGCCGTTACGGTTGCCGTCGGACGGCCGAATGAAGGGACACCCTCGCTGCCAGTGGGATTCAAAACCTGCTGGGCCACGACCGGGTGGTTTGGCAGGTTCGCTGGATATTGCTCACCTCCCGCAAAGGCGGTTCCGGCAGATAACGATAGGATTGCCAGCGCTGTATAAAGGGTTGTGCGCATTTCGTGCTCCTTTCTACAGTGGCCGCTTGCTCTGACCGGGTTGCGGAGGATGGCGAGCTCGCGGCCGACTGCGTCCCTAACATCGGGCCCAACCGATTCGTAACCATTCGCGATTGGCGGAGAAGCGATATGCGCGAATCGATAAGGGTCTCGAGAATGATTGCTTGAGGGCAAGTAATCAATCTCTCAGTGTTGATTGAGAGCGCGATTCAGGCTCTCCGACGCCGCCGCCTCAAGCGATAGCGCTCTAATCCCGAGGATTTAGCAGCGACGCGGCGTGCTTGAGGCCATCCTGCAGTGCCGCAGTAAAGGCGCGGATGCGCGGCGTGTGACGCATATCGTCGTGCACGCCTAGCCACAATTCGCGTACCGGCGCGGCGCCTGCCGCCTCGGGCATCGGGAGCCGCACGAGTCCGGGTACGGGGTCGCCCATATAGCGCGCCAGACACGCGATCCCGACCCCGTCGCGGGCCGCTGCGCGGTGAACGAGTCGGCTGTTGCTGGTTAGTGCAACCTGGGCCCGGGAAGCGACGGCGCGCAGCCACTGAATATCCGGCGTCTCCAAATCATCCTGGTCAGTTAAAATAACGAAATGGCCCTCGGCGCCCCTCGTCCAGTCCGGCGTGCCGTATCGCTCCAGATACGTGCGCGCGGCGTACACGCTATAGGCCGCCTCCCCAACTTTGCGCATCACAATGTTGGATTGCGTAAAACGGACCAGCCGGAGCGCCACGTCTGCTTCGCGCTTGGCCAGCGATAATGAGCGCGTGGCGGTTATGATGTCGACCTGCACTGCGGGGTGGTTCGCCCGGAAGGCGGCGAGGATAGGCGAGAGCACTTCGGAGGCGAGGGTGTCGACCGTCGTCAGCCGTACCGTTCCTTCCAGCCGCACGTCCTTGCCT
>JAFAHH010000454.1 GCA_019237355.1 Acetobacteraceae bacterium
TGGTGGTTGAGCTGAATATCTTGCAAGAAACTCTGCGTCAGCACCGCCCGCAAGCTTGTCTCCGGGCTGGTCGCGAGGTATGCGCCCGTCACAAAGCTCAACTGGTCACCGGGAGTGATGCCGTTCTCGACAAACCCTTTCGTATACGCGGCGCTGCCTACGAACACGAGCGGATCCTGCCGCTTGGTTGCCGTCAACGAGAATGTCAGCTTATTCTGGTGCGACGGCAGGCGCACGTCATTGTCGGCCGCCACGCCAGTAGGAATGTTGTAATTAATTCGGCCGATTAGGTCTGGGATCCAGCCCTTTTCGTGCAGGATTGTTTTCGCAAGCCCGACCGTGAGGTCGCCAAAGCCATTGCCCCAATGGTCCGAGATTTGCTGGGGCGGAGTTACAAATGCATTGCGCACCTGCTGCTCGACAACGTAGTAGGGCATCCCGAGCTCGAACTGCATCTCCCAGGGTAGCCCAACCCGGACAGCCAATGCCGGGCTGAACTCATTCCTCGCTGTATCGAAGAGCACCTGTTGGAAGCCCTCCCGGCGCGTATAACCAAAAGCCGGCTCAACATCCACTGAACCGTAGGGGACCAGCAAGGCGCCCGTCGCAACCAGGGTTCGCTCGAGTGCGCGCTCTGCGGCTTCCTCACTCACCTCAAACTGGCCGGGCGCTAATTTGCTCCCTGACGCTGGGTTTGTCGGCTTTTCCGGCTGCGGGGTCCCTTGCGCACCCTGCTGGGCGACCTGCGCAGTAGTGGCTGGTTGGGCGGGGGGTATCGCCGGGGCAGGCGCGGCGGGCTCGCTCGCAGCGGGGTGGGTCGTGACCGCCACAGACTGAGGAGTGGCAGATCGCGGTTGTGCGGCGACCTGGACCCGTTTCGTTGCTGCGGCCGCTGACCCGCCCCCGACCTGGCGCTCCAAGTTTTCAACCCTCTTGACGAGATTGCGAATGAGCGCGTCGCGGGCTTCGATTTCCTTTTGAAGCTCGGCGACGCTTGGGTCGGCAGCGCGAGCGTGCGGCATAGCAAGGAAACTTACGGCTCCAAAGATCGGGAAGGCGAGTGCCGCGATATTTCTGGCTGACGCCCGCCATCTTGTCCTGGCTCGGCGTTTCCCCTCGCCCCGGGCGTGGCGCGTCGGGCGGTGGTGCTGATCGAGCATCGGGCTAGCGGAGCATGACGAAATCGGACGGCTTCGGCGCCAGCCGATTGGGCGGCTCACTTCCATCGGCACGGGCGACGACGAAGCCGACCCGGCCGACGGTCTCGCCGTAGTCCACCCACATATCCATGAACTTATCGATCGTCATTGTCCGGTTGCCCCAGGCCGGGTCGGCGAGCAGCACCCGCCCGGCGAGTATTCCCCGAAAAACTACAAAATGGTTGTAGCCGAGGGCGCTAATTGGAACCATAACGGGTGCATGCGCGATTAACTCGGGCAGGTCAAGTTTACCGAGACCGAGACCTAGGTACCCGCGAGCGTCCACATAGGTCTTCAAATCTAGTAATGAGAATCCATGCCTAGTTTTGATCAACTGAGGATGGTAGAGGTACTCAGGGCGACTCATCAGCCTACGGGCGATATCCTTCTCTGAGACCGGGTCGCCGTGCTGATACCGCAGCAGGATCTCGAGGGCCGCGGTGCCGCAACTGAGGTCCCACGCTTGTATCGCGACATTGTTGTGCCTGATTTCGAGCAGCGACCTCACCGGCGCATGCTCCTCGCCAAGGGTGCGGCCCGACGTAAGGGCGCCGGCTACTGCGGCGAGAATGAGCACTTTTAGGATTTTCATGATTCAATGAGCTCCGGGCGAACCTTGAGCTACATTGTTCAACACCGAGTAAACGCAGCCGGGGCTTGCGGCGAGTTCCGGCCAGCCGCAAGCCGTGGGGGCCAGAGTACGGCTGCGGGTGATCCTCGCCGGCCAACGCAAGCGTCATGGGTCATATTATTCTTTTCGTAATTTCGGGCTTTTGTTCAGTCGGTTTCCGTCTGCTCGACTGCCGGCCTATTGAACTGCGACGAAGTCGGACGGCTTTGGGACCAGCTTGTTTAGGGCGCGACGCCCGTCAGTACGCTCAACGACGAAGCCGATTCTGCCGACCGGCTCACCGTAATCGAGCCACATATGTTGAAACTTCTGTATCGTCATGGTGCGGTTTCCCCAGGCGGGGTCGGCTAGCATGACACGATTCTTGTAAACGCCCCGGAATATGACGAAGTGATTATAACCCAGCGCATTCACGGGCACCATGACGGGAGCGCGCTCGATCAGATCATCCAGTTCCAGCTTTCCGAGGCCAATGCCTTTGTAGCCGCGGGTTTCGACATAACGCTTGAGGTCAAGCAGAGAGAATCCTTCGCGGATTCTGACGAGCTCAGGATGATCGAGATATTCTTTGCGCCGCATGAGCCCCCGCGCGATTTCCCGTTCCGAGACAGCATCGCCCCATTGGTAGCGCAATAAAGTGTCGAGTGCGGCCGAGCCGCAGCTCAAATCCCATTTCTGAATGACGACGTTCTCGCGGCGGATTTCGAGGAGCGACCGGACAGGCGGCTGAGCTTCCTGGGCGGCGAGCGGCGCTGAGATCAATAAAGGCCCAAGAATTGTGGCCAGCGACAAACGTTTCATTCCGTCTCGTCCAATTGCCTTGGATCTGGTGTTACCGGCTAAACCATCGCGTGCTCAGAAACCCAGCATCGGCAAAAAAAGAGCGCCCGTAGCGGCCTACCACCACGGGCGCGACATCAGTTGGTAACTTCCGCCCTTCGCGCCCGAGAACTCTACTCAACAGTTTTACTGAGCATTGCTCAGACACCTATGGGCGGTGTTATGAGCTTATTGCCCCATCTGTGAATAGACCTGGATCGGGTGGCTTGTGGGGTTGAACAAGTGCGAGCTCGTGATGCTGAGGTAGCACGTGGAGCAGTTATATTGCCCGGGCTCATAAGCGAGCACCAGCGTGGCGCTCACGTTGCTGACATCGAGCTCGGCGAAGTCGAACCCAGCGGTTACCTTATCCATTTGGGTGTCGTTCAGCGCCACCGGCTGGCCCGCAAGCGCGACGCCGGCCAGGAACGGTAGAGCCGCTACGCCGGCAAGCAACTTCTTCATTTTGTTCCTCCTGCAATTTCCTCGCCCGGAACCATTCCGGGCGACTCGCACAAACCGCCGCGGGCGCCCGAAAGCCTGGACGCCCACCGGCGCAGATCATCACGGCAGCTGGGCAGCCGAGTCGGAATGGGCCAGCGTAGCTGCGTTAAAGAGCAAGGACGCGGCGACGGCCTGGCTGAAGGACTGACCAATGGCAAACCGGTTAATCGTGTCCGCGAGGGTGTTGGTCGCAGTGAGTGTCACGGCATCAACATCACCGAGCGAGAGTGCCGCAGCATTGGCAACACCGGCGGCGCCGGCGGTCACGCGGTCCATTTGGCCGTCCGTCAGCGGCTGCGCCGCGTTGGCTGCGCTGGCAAGCGCGAACAGCGACGCGCCTGCGAGCAGAGAGCAGAACTTGATCTTCATTGGGGTGTCCCTAGAGGCTCCAAACTGTTGCGAAGTAGCGAAACGATCCATTCCGGCGCACGAGCTTCCGGTTAGTTCCCGGAGATCGGCAGGGAAACGTGCGGAATGGTATTGGTGGCGGTTGAGGCCGATTGCGAAGCAGCAAGCGACTTGTACAGGCTCAACGTCGTCTCACCGAGAGTGGCCGTGTAGCCGGTATAAGCCACCTGCGAGAGCGTTGCTGTCTGCGACGCAACGATCTGCCCCAACGACTCGGCGTCGGCGAGCGAGAGCGAGGTGAACCCAGCGGTCACCTTGTCCATTTGCGCATCGTTCAACGGCTGGGCCGCCGAGGCGACGCCGGCCAGAAACGGCAGAGCCGCCAGGCCGAGAAGCCACTTCATTTTCATCTAGTCCTCCTTGTTGTGGCCATCTGACCCGGGACCATCCCGGGCCGCTTTAGCAACCTAGGAGAAGTTTCTTATAGAACCACCCTAGGTTACAACCCTAATGCGAACGCCCCGTAGGCGGACGTAAATCCGACCTGAATGGTCACGCCGAGTGCGCTCAGTGCTTGATTGTTCGAGATGTTGACCTTGAAATTCCCGTCAGCAGAGCCGCCGGTCGTTACCGAGGTACCTGATGTCGCAGGCTGCCCTGTGTTGGCGGCGAGATTGGTGCCGAAGCTCGTCGCCGCGCCGACGGCGAGACCACCGCTCGAACTCAGGGTAGGATTGGGGCCCCGGTTAACCCCGACCACCGCGTTGGTGTTGGTAATTCCAATCGTAAGCACTCCCGTGGCCGCGGAATTGGCATCGGCGGCGACTGCCGTTCCAGCCGTTACCCGGTCGAGTTGATCAGGCGTCAGCTCCACCGCCCTGCCGCTCCTGGCCAGCGCTGGCCCCGCGCCTGCGAGACCAAATGTAACTATCGAAGCCAAAATTAGCTTGCGATGTATGAACACGACCGCTCCTTTCCTGCGCGCAGCCTTGCGGGAATCCGTCTCTTGCTGATTCCAACCAGAACTGGATCTCACTGACCCGTTGCGAAGAGATAAAGACTAAAAAGTGAGACAAAACAATGCTGCAAAAGGCTTACTCCAGCGGGCGGCGGTCAGCGCCGTTTTGTGCTAGCGCGTAATCCTTTCGATTTCAGATTCGAAGGCTAGTACAGCCAAAGAAGTACGCTAGGGCGGTTTCCACCCCGGCGGAACCGCTCTAGATGTTGTTTATCGAGCAGATTCACGCGATGGGATCACCTGCGGCGATCCCACTTGATCGCGATCTGCTCTAGCAGTTTGCTGAAAAACCTCTTGCCCGGCGCGGATTCGGAATGATTCAAACCTGCCGCCTAAAGCGGAGTAAAGCGATGCGCGGTAGGTTCGTCGGTCAGGCCAACCAGCTGAGCTGGAGCTTCGGCCGGCTCTACGCAAACGAGGGCCGCCCATCAATTCCGCCGGAGCAGCTGCTGAGTGCGCTGTTGCTGCAGGTCTTCTATGGCCTCCGCTCGGAGCGACAGCTGATCGAGCAGCTCAATTATAACCTGCTGTTTCGCTGGTTTGTGGGCTTGTCTCCGGATGATCCGGTGGGGGATGCAACGACCTTCACCAA
>JAFAHH010000098.1 GCA_019237355.1 Acetobacteraceae bacterium
AGTCCTTACAGTTGCCCACCAGGGCACGCGAGCTGTTGAAGAGCCCGATTTTTGTGGCCGGCAGCGTGATGATGTTCGGGGTCCGCATGAATTTGAGCACCACCCTGGCGCTGATGTCGTCGGCACATGAGCTGATTTCATTACGGATCTGGTCGTCTAGTGTTCCGATGCATTCGGATGATACACTGGATTTCCATTTTTTTGTCTTCCCGGCGAAGGCTGTCAGAAAATCCCGCGAACAAATAAATTCGTCGTCCCCGCGCAAGCGGGGACCCAGGAGCAAGTGACTGAAATCCCTAGGTTCCCGCTTTCGCGGGAACGACGAGGAAAAATCGTAAAGCGCAATGCGCACAATTGGACTACACCCTCGAAGGCCGGGATCCATTTCTGCCATGGGCGCCGGCCGGAGCCTGTCCTCGGGCCGCGCAAAAGCGCGGACCCGTGGGCCGGTGTGACGAGGATCTTTTGATCTCAGAACGACCCACCGCGCCGGGTGAATCATCTGAATGGATCTGGACACTAGGCCGGCGCTCGCCCCAAACCGGCGCGAGCGTTTGCCTCCTGGCGGGAAGCTATGAATATGGCGTGCCGTCCTTGTGGACATAGCCGTGCGCGTTCACACGGAGGTCGATATCGGGATATTCGGCATGGGGTTCGCCCGAACCTCTGGTGCCGACTTCAAGAATCAATGCGGTCGCCTCACCGCGGTTCTGCAGGTGATGGCCATCACGCTCACCGGCTTTGAAGCCGGTGCAATCGCCAGTGTTGAGGACGGTATCGCCGGCGTCGGAAACGAGCACGACCGATCCTCGCAGGACGAAAACGAATTCGTCTTCGTGAGCGTGCCAATGCCGCTGACTAGACCAGGCGCGCCTGGGCCCAACTGCAGCAGATTGACGCCGAATTGGGTGAGGCCGGCGGCCTGCCCGAGCCGCCGCCGGATCTTGTTCTGGCAGGGTTCGTCGAACGGCTTGGGATAGCGCGATCCGACGCGCGCGCGAGCCTTCGCGGCGTCGATCTTCACGTCACTATCCTCGGCATCCCGGATCGTCAGGCGCCGAAAAGCCGATCGTAAGCCAGACCCCAAGGCGGGCGCAGGAAGCCGAGTGCTCGGACATCCTCGAGCCAATACCCGAACGGCGAAGATCGAGAGAATGTCCCGCCGCCGATGACCCGGCATATCCGTCGCAGCACCGACTCTGCCAGCTCGGCAATCGCCGTCTTCGCTTGCACGCAACGCAGACCCGTGTCCTGGGCTGCCTCCATCGCGCGCAGCATTCCCTCATAAGCCTGCTGGATCAACCAACCTTCCAGTTCGGCCCTTGCCCATTCCACTCGCTCGTAAGCGCGCAGATCGTCCCGACGCCGCGTCACCTGCTGACGCGCCGTCTCGAGCGCAACTTCCGCCACTCCCACGATGACTGCGGTAAAACAGCATTGACCCAGCCCCCCGGCGGCTTCCGCGAGGCGCGGAAATTGACCGGGCCATGCCATGCGGGTCACAGGAAACTCCTCGAAGGAGAACGCATGGCTTTGGGTTGCGGCCATCCCGTGGCCGTCCCACGGAGCTGTCAGGGTCACGCCCGCCGAGCCGTCCCACTCCGTCTCGCGCATATCCAGGACGAACATGTCAGGGGCGGTCTCTCCTTCCGGAACGGCCACGGTGATCATGTAGGAGGTGATCCCTGACCCGCTCCCGAAGTTCTTCTGCCCGGTGAACAGATAGGTGCCGTCGGACGACCCGCGACGAGCCGTGGCCCTGGTCTTGCTGAGTTCGCCGCCGATGCCGGGCCCCGAGGCGATCGTGCCCCACCAGGCGCCCTCGCATACCCTGCGGAAGATCGACCGGCGCTGCTCCTCCCAGGCCTTGTCAAAGGGCGGAGGGGCCTGGGCGGTGGCCATCCAAAAATTCAGCACGACCGGATGCATCGCACAGACCAGGGCGACCGACGAGTCGCCATGCGCCAATACCCGGAGCATCTCGCAGATCGGGCGCGCCGATTGGCGGACGCTCTGCCAGATGCCGCCGTGCTCGACCGGTACCCCGGTCAGCGGGAACCCGGCATCGCGCAGCCTGGCGAAGTCCGCGGCTACAAGCTCCCGCCGCTGTTGGCGCTCGCGTCGCTGCATGGCGAATTCGTCGGACACTACGCGGATGTTTTCATGAACCGTTGCGGCTTCCATCGCGAAACCCCTCAGAAACCCAGCCGCACCCAGTCGTTCTCGAGCCCGAACATCAGGGGGCCGGCCGATGCGTAGCGCCTTTGTGGTCTTTGGGTTCCTTGAACATCATCTGATTGCCTTGGGGGTCCGTCATCACGGCAAAGTCAGTTTGGGTGCAAGGGCAAACCATTTGCGGAATTACCACGGTGCCGCCCATTGCCTTGATCTTCGCGATCCATTCCGCAACCGAGGCGACCTTGAGCATCGGGATGGCGCCATGGATCGGATTGTCGGCCTGCTTCTGTAAGACATTGACGAGCACCTCGCCATCCTGCCCGATCAGCGAAAAGTATTTGATCGTACCAAAGACCCCTTCTGTTATTGATACGTAATCAGGGTACATATTTGTATAAAACTCTCGTGCACCTTCGAGGCTTTCGGCTGATACCGTAACCCCGAATGGGACTGCTTTGCTGCTTTCCATTGGTGATTCCTCCTGTCGCCCATCTGCAGTGTTTGCGAGCTCCAATTACCCCGGCAGTGCCGCGAAGAGCCGGCACCCGTCAATCCAACGTCGCGCTCTAAAAGCCCAACCACACCCAATCATTCTCCAGCCCGAACATCAGGCGTCCAGCGGAGGCGTAGCGCGGGCTGGATTTATCGGAATGCTGCAGCAGAGTATGCGCGTCCCGGAAATGGCGCTCGAAGGGTTGTCCGAGACGGATCGACGAGGTCCCGACGACATCGTTGACGAGGCGGACCGCTTCCGCGCAGGCCTCTGCCGCGAACGACACCGCCAATTGCAGTCGGATCTTGGCCCCTGGTGACAGCAGCTCACGGGGCCGCTCCACTTCCGCATAGGCAAACTCGGCAGCGCGGTTGATCGTATCGCGCGAGGCTTCAACCCGTGCACGGGCCTTGCCCATCAGGAACTGCGCCAGCTGCTGATCGCGCAACGCAGTGCCCTGATAAGCCGGCGTTTTGGT
>JAFAHH010000134.1 GCA_019237355.1 Acetobacteraceae bacterium
GTTCTGCGCCATGCGGTCCCGATATGCCATCGCGCTGTATGAGGCCCTCGCGCTCAGGCGCAACATGGACCGCTGCATCGAGACGTTCCCCATCGACCGATTCAGAGAGATGATGGCCGTGAAGGCCGACACCTACCGGATCGGCACGGACTTTCAGAGATACGTCATCGATCCCGCGTTGCTGGAGGTGAACGGGCTTTCGGATATGAACGTGAAGATCGAGACCCAGCGCAAGCATGCCCGCGCGCCGATCCATTCTGTCGTGATCGCATGGTGGAAGAAAACGCCGGAGGAGCTGCAGGCCACACTCAAGGAACGCAATCGATCGAAGATCGGCCGCCTTGCCCGCCTCCGCGGCACCGTCGAGACCTCGACTGTAGCGCCGCTTAAACTTCCGCAGGACTGATATACGGACAGAGTTTCATACGCACGAAAGTGCGTGAGCCCTTCCTACCTAGCCCGTCGCGTGGCGATCTCGATTTGATTACGGAATGAAAATGGTAGAATCATCAGCTGGCGCTGATCGAAGTGCTCGAGGAATGCGACCGCACCTGGCCGGACGGTTCGCACGGACAAATAGACGCACTGTCAAGTTGACAAAAACCTATCATCTTTAGGAACGTTCATAAGCTTGTGCCGGTAGACATGCGCACAGGCATCCGCTCAAAGCTTCATACGTATGGAAGTATTGTTTCTCGCAGACTTTCACAAAGACGCAGCTACAGAAGCACGCAAGCTCAGACTTTCATCCGTATAAAACTATGTTGCCTTATCAATCCATCCGCGCAGCAACTCGTCGACCAGCTCGGAGAGGTCACGCTCATCGTCGTTTTCCAGCAAAATCCGCTGCACACTTTTATGCGTATGCCGGTTCATAAGGATGGTGCGCGGGCTCCAATCGGGATCGCTTCGCTTCCCGGGCGGCCGGCCGATCTTCGTCTGATCCGACGCCGGCGGCATGGAAGGGGAGGGGGTTTCGTCCCGCTCTTCGGGCAGCACATCCTTCAGGCGCGCCAACACACCGCTAAACTTGCTGCCGCTCATGCCATGAGCTCCTTCCCGACGGCGGCGTAAGCTTCCCATGCGCGCTTTGCTCGAGGGTCCAATACGCCGCTGACGATCATGCCGGTCGACGCCGCGCGCTCGAATGCCTTCAGCCGCGGGATTTCGGATTTGAAGACCGGCACTCCTTGGCTGGTCAGATCCTTGCGCAACTGAGCTGCTTCGTTTTCCGGCGGGGGAGGGACCTTTGTCAGCAGCACCTTGTATTTTGCATCCCCGATCGCGTTGAGGGCCTGCAGCGTCAGCACTAGGCCGTCGGTATCGAGCGTTGCCGGCACCGCCGGGATCACCAGTATGTCGCAGCCTTCGGCGAGCGCCTTCAGATCGGCTCGATTAGGGCGCTGCCCGGTATCGATGACGACGTGCTCGAAATCGCGCGCGAGCTTTGCCGCCTGGACTTCGTCGGCGACCTTGAACGGAAACCCCGGGCCGCGTTCGGCCCATGACGTCACGTTCCGCGTGTCATCGCCGTCGAGGAGGAGAGTAGGGGCCAGCAATTGGAAAAAGGCGGCGAGGTGGACAGCCGTCGTCGATTTGCCGACGCCGCCCTTTGACGATGTCACGCTGATGATAATGGCCGTTCATCCTTTTGGATGTATGAAAGTCCGTCCGGGTGTGCGGGCAACGGCACGCAAGCACATGCGCGCGGCGTCGTGGAAGGGTTATCTCACGCAGCTGACAGGAATTTGCAGAAACGTGGCCAAACTGCCCGATAGATAAGATGAGCGCAGGATCCCGGGGCAGGGAAGGGTTAACCATTCGGCCCTATGATTCTGGCGCCTGGGGCTCACGCCAGCGCCCCTCGGACGGATCACGCATGCGCTATCGGGCCTCGCGGGTGCAGTCGCGACCCACCTGTGACCGCTACACTGATCGCACCGCCGCCCACCGGCGGGACACAATCTCCCAGACTGACAGCCCCCGCCAGGTTCACCCGGCGGGGGCTTTTTCTGATTCGTGGCTCGCCCTCGGCTGGGTCACGCATGCCCTATCCGGTCTCGCCGGTGCAATCGCAACCCACTTCTGGCAGTTATCGCCGCACTGAGATAACCGAAGTCTTCCAGCACCTGCCCCCTGCCTCGGTCCCCCCGGCGGGGGCCTTTTTCGAATTTAGGCTATCCCTGATCGCGAGGCGTCTGCGCCAGGCTGATCGCGTAGGTGAGCCACCACTGGCTTTCCCGTTCCAGCCGGTCTGGAGCGGCCCGCACGCCCGCGGCCCGCATGGAGTCCGCCACCGCTTTCAGGCCGCGGGCGATCTCCTGTGCCTTCTCCGGGGTCATCAGCGGAACGGGAGGAAGGCCGAATTGCTCGCTCATGTCCGCCGCATTCTGGGTCTTGGTAGCGATACCAGGAAGATCAGCCTCGTGCGTTCCTTAGCCTCCGAATTGGTTTACCAATTCCTTTGGTCTGATATCTCCTGCTGACGGTCGTCGCGAGCCAGAGAATAGGAACGGGACTCTAGCGGTTCCGCCGCTTCCCCGAGGCTCCAGGGGGGTCACGGGCGGCGCTTCTAGGATAGGCCGATGAAGAAACGCGATAGGTCGGGAAGGGCGGATCCACATACGCAACACATGTACAGCGGATGCGAAACAGCTGGGGTGCGACGGATTGGCGCGACGGAAGCCCGACGAGTCCGCGACGGATCCGTGGAAAGAGTTCCGGGGGACAGATAAAGGGACGGGTAACGGACGGATAAGGGCGGATCGCTACCCCTGCCCAGCCGGGCGTTTGCGGAAGTTCGGGGTGGGCATCGGGGGTCGCGGATCCTTTCCAGGCAGCGGAGGCAGCTCTTCCTTGTCGCTCCAGAGAATAAGGAGGCTCAGGCATCCGCGGGAATCGGTCCACCTCAAGCGGAGGGGGCGGGTTTCCTTTTCTGAGTATGGGAGGATCCATGGGTTCCCGCCGGTCGAGCGACGGGAGCGGAGGTGGCCGCACATCGGCAGAGGCTGGGTCACGCGGCCTGATTCCCCTTTCCGCTAGTGCTTGCGCGATCGGCTTCAGCACCCGGACCTGTGGCAGCTCTCTCCTTCTTCCTTTTCGACACGCGCGCCCATGCCTTCTTGATCCGCTCTATCGCGCGCGATGTGTCTTCGCGGCTCTCTGGCGGCTCAACGAGGCCCGCCTTGCAGAGAACTTCGAGCATTCCCCCCTCGCCCATCCAGGAGATGGGGTGGCCGTCAGTCGCCTCGATGATGGCCTGATAGTGCCGCTCGAAATAGCGAGTCAGGCGAGACCGAGTGCCGATTCCGCTGAAGTCCATGTGCCTACTATCGAGATCGTGAGGGACATTCTGAGGTCAGACCGAGGACGTGGCAAGGACACACCAGGGACTCTGGAGTGACGCTCTGGGGACACGGGATTCAGGTACAGACCAAGTCATCCTAGCGGGTGAGATCGCGTAGTCGTCGTGTAGCCGCTCACGAGCACCGTATGCCCGCGCTCCCCGCAGTGCTGACACGCGGCCGGGGCAGTGTGGGCACGCCGGGAAGACGCTACGGACCCCCGGTAGGACGTGCTCTTTCGGAATCCGGACCATTGATGTGGGGAACGCTCGCCCGATCGGCCGGATGAGTCTGAACCGATTAACACCTCGCTCAGACGGGCGACGGCGTTTCCTCGGGTGCCGTCGCGGATGTGGTGGAAATAGGTGGCGTAATCTCCGAGTGGTTTAACGGCTCGTAACCGGCGTTAGCGCGCCGGGGGAGATTACGCCATGCAGGAGACTAGCACGACGACGGAGACGGTGCCTCTGTTTGCCGGGAAAGCTTGGTTCGACCCGATCGAGGCGGAGCTGCGCGAGCGGGTTCGGCAGTTCCTTGAGGAGATGATCGAGCAAGAGGCGACAGCGGCGTTGGGACGCGGCCGCTACGAGCGCGGCGCGGCTGCGGGCTACCGGAATGGAACGCGCAAGCGGCGCCTGCTTGG
>JAFAHH010000444.1 GCA_019237355.1 Acetobacteraceae bacterium
GTACTGGTGTGACATCTGGTGGGAGATCTTCCGCCGACTATCTGCTGATCCACGACTACGGCGGAGGAGAGTTAGGGGCGGCCTTTTCTACTCCATAGACCAGCTCCGGAGCTATATGGCGCGAGCAGTGAGCGACTGCGTCACACATGAGCAATTCTCCGTCAGGGTGCCGTAAGGCGAAAAAGCCGTTTTGAAGGAAGACTTTTATGAAAACAGCTCCGACTAACAAGAAGATACGCGAGATCATTACGCTAGTCAAAGAAGGCAAATTAGTTCCTCGCCCCGAATTTCAGCGGCGGCTTGTCTGGACACGAGAGGACAAAAATCATTTCCTTGATTCTGTCCTGAAGGGCTATCCGTTCCCAGAGATATATTTAGCCGATGGCGAAGTAGACCTGGAAACTGGCCAGGGAACGCAACTGCTTGTTGACGGGCTCCAGCGAGTTAATACGATGATTCAGTACTTCTTCGCCGATCCGGAACTAAAACTCACCACCGTTCCCAACTATCGTGACCTTCCGGACGGCAAAAAGCAGGCATTCCTTCAATATGATGTCGCCGTTCGTGATCTGGGCGCAGTAACGAGAGATCAAATAGTCGAGGTCTTTCGCAGAATAAACGCTACGAACTATGCTCTGAACGACATAGAAGTGAATAATGCTGTTTACGCGGGTGCCTTTAAGCAGTTTGCTGAGCAGGTTGCTTCAAACCCAATCTTTTCTGACCATAAGATATTTACATCGCGAGATCTGAAGAGAATGGGAGACCTGCGCTTTGCCCTCAGCGTGATTATTGGAATTTTGGGAGGCTATACGAATCGTGATGACGCGTTCGAGGCGTTTCTTGACAAATATAATGACGATTTTGAATGCGCAGAACCTGTCAGGCAGAGATTGGACAGCGTCTTCGATTTTCTCAATGAGTGCGGATTTGATGATAGGAGCCGTATCTGGCGTAAGGCTGACTTATATACCGCCGTCATAGAGCTGGACCGAATCATCAATTTGGAGCGCATCCGTCTGCAACCTAGCGAGGCGGTTGAGCGGCTAACCGAGTTTTTTGAGACAATCGACTCCAGCTCGGTTGATTCCTCAGACCTCTCCGGCATGTACTACAAGGCTGCTCTGCAGGCCTCAAACGACCGTGTGAATCGGGTCAGGCGGGGTATAATCTTCGCGGGTGTCGTCAAGGGAATTGATGAAAGCCAGATTAGGGTCGAACTCAGCAGCGCGGTAGGCTGATATGCGGTCTGGCTCGCCGATCCGGCCACTACGGGGCCACCTTACCGAATGGACGCCTATCTTCGCTAGTGCTGTGTCAAGATCTGCGCAGCCGAACCGCCCTGGTTTGGCACCAGTACCAAGAGTGAGATCGAACGGCTTACTGGCTGGCTTCAGGCGACTGCACAGTTTGAGCAGCAGCTTGCTGGGCCCGAGTGATTCGCATTGCGAACCAACGACGAGGATGCGATGCTTTCCCATATTGATGCTCCGGCTGCTTCGATAACGAGTGGAGCGGACATCTCCCGGGCTGATGCGTGCGGATGACGGTAATCTGCGGAGCCGCTCAGTGGAAGGGCATTGCCGGGTGCGCTCGGCTCGGGTAGGACAGTACTCCTCCCGCCGAAACCGGCAGGCAGTGTAGAGCAGGGTACTACCCCTGCTGATAGCAACAACGAACCAATCAGGAGTGGACGATGGCGAACGCTAGCAGCGGCAAGCCGGACATGGATTTCACCCGGTTCTTCTCAGAAATGAAACTGCCCGCTGTTCCGGATATGGACGCCTTTCTCAGCGCACACCGGCGCAATATGGAGACCCTAACGGCCGCAAATAGGGTTGCCCTGGAAGGCGCTCAGGCCGTGGCACGGCGCAACATGGAAATCATGCAGCAGACCGTGGCCGAGCTGACCGAGAGCATGCGAGCGCTGGCCGGGGCCGAGGCGCCGCAAGAAAAGGCTGCGAAGCAAGCGGAACTGCTCAAGCACGCCTATGAGCGGGCCGTTTCCAATATGAAAGAACTTTCCGATATGATCCAGCGCTCCAATGGGGAAGCGATGGATCTGCTCAATCGGCGGTTTGCCGAGGCGATGGACGAAGTCAAAGCCCTGATGCAGAGGTCGCAGTCTTCCTCGGGCTCATCGGGGTTCACGAGTGGCCCGAGCCGGTAGGTCCGGCTTCCGCAAGCGCCCCTCTCCCGAACGTAGCGAAGGGGGGCGCGAGCGCGTTGTGACTTTATGCTTTCACTAAGGGGCAACCGCCCTCATTCAGCGGCCGCCAGATCTGATCGGCTGGCAGGGCTTGCAGCAGCTTGTAGTAATCCCAGGGCTTTTTGCTCTCGTCAGGCGTTTTTACCTGGAACAAATAAGCCGGGCACATGTAGCGCCCATCCTGCCGGATGGAACCTGGGCCGAACGCATCATCATCGGTTGGCATCGCTTTCATCTGCGCAACCGCTGCTTTGCCGTCCGCCTTAGCCTTCGCCGCCCCCATAGCGGTTGCGGCCTTCAGGTAGTGCAATGTCCCGGCGTAACATCCCGCATGGTCCATAGTCGGGTGACCAGGGGGGTTTCGATCCTTCAGGAGGCGCTCCGTAAAGGCGCGGGTTCGGTCGTTTAGATCCCAGTAAAACGTGGAGCAGAGGATAATGCCCTGGGCTTCGGCCAAACCGAGGCCATGCACGTCGCTAATGAACATCTCGAGCGCAGTGACCCGCATGCTCGTGGTCATCCCGAATTCCCGGGCTTGCTTGATGCAGTTGATAAGATCGGCGCCCGCATTGGCGAAACCGAGCACCTTGGCGCCGCTCGATTGCGCTTGCAGCAGGAAGGATGAAAAATCCGAGGTGCCCGGAAATGGGTAGGCCAAGGTGCCCAGCACCTTGCCCCCGGCTTCCTTCACGAAGCGGCTTGTTTCACGCGCAAGCTGCTGGCCAAATACGTAATCCGCATAGATGATGAACCAGGAGTCGCCGCCTTGCTTGACGATCGCGGTGCCCTCTGCCTTCGAGAGCATGTACACATCAAAGGTCCATTGCACGGTATTGGGCGAGCATTGCGGCCCGGTGAGGTCGGTGGTTGCGGCGGACGAGGTAATCAGTACCTTGTTCTTTTCACGGACAACCGAGTTGACCGCCAGCGCTACCGAAGAGTTCGGGAGATCGACCAAAAGATCGACGCCTTGATCGCACCATTGCCGGGCGATTCCTGCTCCAACGTCGGGCTTGTTTTGATGGTCGGCGAAAATCACCTCCACATCGAAAGCCTGGGGGCGGAACTCCTTCACCGCCTGCCGGGTGGCCGCGACCGCTCCGGGTCCACCGATGTCCTGGAACGGTCCCGTTTGATCATTGAGCACGCCGATCCGGATCACCGGCTTGGCCTGCGCGCGGGCCCCCGGCCCCCGGAACGCGGCCGCCGCGGCGGCCGAACCTAAAATGGTGCGTCGGGTAACGGGCATCGGCTCCTCCCACATGGGTTTTCCTGCATGATGAGCCGATTAGCCGGGCTTGGGAACATATCCATAGGCTAGATTCGTGCGGTCCTGCCCGTCTCGGAGGTAGGCGGCCTTAATCCGCCCAATGCCGTCGCGATCGAGGAGATCCATATCGGCGTGCTGTTCGATCTTGTAGTGTTTCGCCCCATTCTGGCCGAGGATGGCGTTCTTGACAGGCCCGTCCGCCGGGCCGAGGGGCGCGAACCCGTATTTCCCTTGCATATCCTCCGGGATCTCGAGCCGGCGGAAAGCTTCGATCTGCCATTGCGGAGATCCATACCAGACCGAATCCGTGCCCCAGAATACGTGCTCGGCGCCAAGTCCCTTGATCAGTACGCCCATCATTGCCGCGCAAAACCGCGGATTGGTGACAGCGCACATGGCAAAGCATGTTCCAAGGTCGGCATAGACGTTGGTGACGCCGTGCTTGCCGGGGATTTCCGCAAGATCGGAAACCCATCGGATGTACCCGGTCCTTTCGAACTCCTGCAGGTGGGCCTCTGGGTCTTCCTGGGCTGGGCGAAGTGCGGAGTGGTAGATCACGAAGCTGATCTGCGGCCAATCCTTCGCTGCCTTCGGCAGATCATCGACATTGGCATAGCGCCAGGCCCCACCCGGAATAACGGCCTCGTAATTTTTGGGCAGCAGTCCTTTATGGATGCAGACCGTGGTGATGCCGGCCTTCACCGCTTTTTCATAGAACGGATAGACCAGCTTTTCGTCATCGAGCCGCCAAGGATATCTCGTCGTTTGCGGCTGCAGCGGATCGCCAATCGTGTATCCCTTCCAGCTTGTCGGCCGCACGACGGAGATGCAGCGATCCACCTCTTCCATCCAGCCGGCCTGTTTCGGCGTGACGAGTGAATGGTACAGCAGGCGCCTCGAGCCGGCGATACTGTTAACGGTATCCGCGGCCTGCTTTATCTGATCATTGGACAGGAACCAGTTGGCGGGGTCGTCGAAGGGCGCGCCGCTCAGCAAACCCACACGGGTGTCACTGTCGAGGTAAACCTCCTTCAGGAAATTATCGAATTTATACCGGGCCAGGGTCATGCCCAGCTTGTCGTTCCGCATGGCGGGATTCCAGTGGTCGGCCGCGTATTTGGCCAAAGAGAGAAGCCCCTGGAAGGGATAATCGTCGCGCACGAAATGGAGCTGGTCGTCAAAAATTAACTGCTTGCTGAGAGCATCGGCCCGTGACGCCGCTGCTTCCGGCTCGGCCGCCTCGGCCGGGCTCACCTGATAAACGGGGCCAAATACCTCGTTCATCGCAACGAACGCGGCCGCCATCCCGCACGCGCTGCGCAGGAACTGGCGGCGATCCATGCCGAGCCGGCGGCTTGTTGTATCAGCCAGATCCTTGAGCCGGGCCTCAACCTTCCGCTGTTGCGGAGTTTGAGGGAGCGGCGTGAATTCTCCATTGGAGATCATTTGCGTCGGCACTGGCCCGTGGAACGGAACCTGTTCAGCGCCTTGCAGTTGGGCGAGCGCCCGCTCGCTCAAGAATGAGCCCATAATCCCCCCTTAGCTATCCGAGTGAATCACTTTCGCCGGTTTTCTTAAACCATATTGTGGGGAAAGCGAAGGATTGGGTCACGAGAGAATAAACGGTGTGCTCTCACCAGGCGCTGACCTGGTGCTAGAGCATGATGACTTCGACCTGAGCACCATGCTCTAGAATCCGGCTCAAGTCCGGGTACGGGCCTAACTCGATCCCCCGGCCCTCGCAGCACATGAAAAAATGGCCTGGCGGCAGATTGCCTCGGCAGGAGCGCCGGTGCGCTTGCACGCGCGCTCGGCTTCCCCAAACTGAACCAAAGCGTGCCACAGGCCGAGGCTCTCCCACAAACCGAGTGCTCGCTTAAACGGCGTCATCCGGCGAAAGAATATTGGCGGCCGAAGTGCCCTGATGGCATCATCTGGTCTGGTACCGCCATCAATGGCCAGCCGGGCAAGATGAAGCCGTTCCATATGAAATATTCCCGCCCGCAAAATCCCAACCGCGCTCGCTCCCTCGGCCAGCGCCAGTTCCAAGGCTCGGTCCGTTGTCTCTAAATCTCCAGCGGTCATCGCGAATAGCGCATCATCGATCGACAGCCCGGCCAAATCACCGACACAGGCGGTCGCTTCCTCGATGCTGATCTGGCCCCCCTGCCCGGTATAGAGCGCGAGCTTGACCAGCTCTTGCCGGGTGAGGTCCCGGTCCGCCCCAAGGTGATGGATGAGCCATTCCCGCGCCTCCTTATCGATGCCGATGCGAAATTCAACGAGCACGGCTGAAATCGTGTCCGCGAGGGCCCGGCCTTCCTCGGGATAGCAGCCGATGGCGGCGGCATCGGGGGCCGCTTCGGCCAGGGATCGCAGCCGCGATCGTGCTGCAAGCCCTGGCGCCTCAAGCACAACCAGACTCGAACCCTTTGAGGCCAGGAATTCCTTTGCAAACCCACCGAAGCCGTCGCCGGCTTCGCGGACGCGAACCACCCGCCGGCCCCCTGTAAGCGAAAGCGCAATGGCTTCGGCCATGAGCTGGTCTGGCGCCGGTCGATCAAGGTCGGCGACACGAAACGGGTCTTCCACCGTGCCGGCGACCGAGCGAACCAGGGTCTCGGCCCTTTCCCGGATTAGGCCCGCATCATCGCCGTAGAGCAGAACCAGCCTTGCCGTGCCGGGGTCACGCAAAAACGCGCCGACCCGGCGGGGATCGATTTTCATCTCAGGCCGAACCCTGCCCTTCCAGCGAGCGGCGCTTGAAGAAGGCAGCAAGCTGCGTGGTGATCTGATCAGCGATCACAGTGGCGAGGCGCCGCTGCGCGGCCTCGTTCTCGAGGTCGGCCCCGAAATACTGGTTCTGGAAGATATTCAGATCATCCACTATTCTAGCGAGTCCGCTGGTCACTACCGTGCGGGCCGGATCTTGCGCGCGCAAGGTCCAATCAGCGCGCCCAACCAACCGTATGCGGGTAATTGTACTGTCCGGCTCAATCGCAATACCCTCACCAGCGATCCCGTACCCAACACTCAGATCGTAGCGGCGCGCTATGCCTGAGGCCCCAGCCCCCAGGCGCTCCTGCAGCGCCTGGCGAAGAAGCTGGCCTGGCCGGTCCGGGATAATATCGACCGAAATGGCTGCAAGCTCGCGCTGAGCGACACCCGGCCCACCCGAGGCAGTGGGCATGTAAAGCGGCCGGAAACCGCATCCGGCGAGCCCGCTGCCCGCGAGCAGCACGAAAAGGCGCCGGCGCCCTACTTGAGCAGATGACATTTACCTGGCAACCACGAAATTGACAATTCGGCCGGGCACATGAATTTGTTTTACGATACGCTTGCCCGCCAAGGCGCGTGCGACGTTTGGCTCGGCCATTGCGGCTGAAATTACAGAATTTGGATCGGCCCCAGGCGCGGCTGTTATCGTGCCGCGCAGCTTGCCCATGACCTGGATGGCAATGGTAACCGTATCGGCGGCAACCAAATCCGGATCGGCCTCGGGCCAGGGCATTTCCGCGACCAGCATGCCAGAAGCCGGATTGAGTCGGGTATTAATTTCCTCTGCGAGATGCGGCATCATGGGAGCGATAAGGCGGGTTACCGCTTCGATCGCCTCTCGCCGTGCCCAGGCCAAACCCGGGTCTGGTTCGCTGCGCTCGGCCTCGCCCAGTGCATTCGCGAGCTCATGAATCCGGGCCACAGCGACATTGAATGCGAAGCTCTCTAGTGCAACCGTGACCGCCTCGATGGTTCGGTGGGTGGATTGCCGGAGCGCGTGCGCGGTTTTGCTAAACTGAGGTGGCCGCTCGGCTTTCGGGGATGCGGCGATATTCTCGGCGAGCCGGAACAGCCGTTGGGTAAACCGGAATGCGCCCGCGACACCCGCCTCGGTCCATTCCATGTCCCGCTCCGGGGGATTGTCGGAAAGAATGAACCAGCGGGCTGTGTCCGCGCCGTAACGGGAAATGATTGCCTCAGGATCCACCGTATTTCGTTTGGATTTCGACATGGCCTCGACCCGGCCAATGGCGACCTCCTCACCAGTGTCCCGGCGGATCGCCTTGCCATCGGCGAGCTTCTCGACCTCCTCTGGATAGAGCCAGTGCCCAGCGGCCGTGCGATAGCTCTCATGCGTAACCATGCCTTGGGTGAACAGGCCAGCGAAGGGTTCCTCGATCGAAAGGTGGCCGGTCGCCTTCATCGCCCGCGTGAAGAAGCGGGCGTAGAGGAGGTGCAAGATCGCGTGCTCGATGCCCCCAATATACTGATCGACGGGCAGCCAGAAATCGGCCGCCCGGCGACCAACCGGCACGACAGAATGTGGGCTGCAGAAGCGGGCAAAATACCAAGAGCTATCGACAAATGTGTCGAAGGTATCGGTCTCGCGCTGTGCCGCGCCGCCGCAGCGAGGACAGGATACGTGCTTCCAGGTGGGATGATGGTCGAGCGGATTGCCAGGCGGCCTGAAATCCACATCCTCTGGCAGCTGCACCGGCAGATCCGCTTCCGGCACGGACACGATGCCGCAGGTGGGGCAGTGGATCACGGGAATTGGACAACCCCAGTAGCGCTGGCGGCTGACTCCCCAATCCCTTAGCCGCCAATTGACCTCGCGCGACCCGGCCCCCAGCCGCTCCAGCTCGGCAATGGCGGCCTCTTTTGCCCGCTCGCTGTCGAGGCCGTTGAGAAAGCCCGAGTTGATCATCGTGCCCGGGCCGTCATAGGCCTCGTCGCCGACTTCGTAGGTGTTGGGATCCGCACTGGGCGGCAGAACGACCGGGATTACCGGCAGCCCATATTTGCGCGCGAAATCAAGGTCTCGCTGATCGCTGCCCGGGCAGCCGAAAATCGCCCCCGCGCCGTATTCCATAAGCACGAAATTGGCGATCCAGACCGGGAAGCTTTTCTCAGCGGTAAAAGGGTGGGCGACCCGCAACCCCGTATCGTAGCCCTTCTTCTCAGCCGCTTCGATCACCGCCTCGCTGGTTCCCATACGGCGGCACTCGTCCACGAACGAAGCTGCCCCGGCATCATGGGCGGCGACCGCCAGCGCGAGCGGATGCTCCGGCGCCAGCGCGAGGAAGGACATGCCGAACAATGTGTCGGGCCGGGTGGTGTAAACTTCGACCTCTCGGATCGCAGCTTCGGGCCGGGTCAGCGCAAAGCGCAGCCGCGCGCCTTCGCTGCGTCCAATCCACTTCGCCTGCATGATGCGGACGCGCTCGGGCCATCGGTCGAGCTGGTCAAGCGCTGCCAGCAACTCCGGGGCATAGGCCGTAATTCGCAAGAACCATTGGGCAAGTTGCTTCTTCTCGACCAGCGCGCCGGACCGCCAACCGCGGCCATCAATCACCTGCTCATTGGCGAGCACCGTGCCGTCGACTGGGTCCCAATTCACCCAGCTCTCGCGCCGCTCGGCGAGCCCAGCCGCAAGCATATCAAGGAACAGCTTTTGCTGATGCCCGTAATAATCCGGATCGCAGGTCGCAAATTCACGGGACCAGTCGAGCGACAACCCCATACGCTGCAGCTCGGCGCGCATGGTGGTGATGTTTTCCCATGTCCATTGGGCCGGATGGATTTCCCTCTCGCGCGCGGCGTTTTCTGCGGGTAGGCCAAATGCGTCCCACCCCATGGGATGCAGCACCTCGAAGCCGCGCATTCGTTTGTATCGCGCGACGACATCCCCGAGGGTATAATTCCGTACATGGCCCATGTGAATCTTCCCGCTGGGGTACGGGAACATCTCCAGCACGTAATATTTGGGCGGCTGGCCCGATGGAAGGTCGGCCACGTGGAAGCAACCGCGCTCTTCCCATGCGCGCTGCCATTTCGGCTCGGCTTCGCGGAAATTGTAGCGGGGCGCGTCAGCGGCGATAGGAGGCCCGTCGCTCATATCCGATTCTCAGCGGCGTAGGCGCTTTAGCGGCTTGCGGTCTGCACGCGAAGTTCGCGGGCACGGGCGAGCACTTTGTTTTCGATTTCGCCCGTGGTCACCCGGCTTACCGGGGCATCCACCCAGCGGCCGTTCTCGAGAACCTGGCGAAAGATATTGACCTTCACGCCGTCGGCCCGGAGCTGCCGCCCAAGGATATAGGCGGTTGCTTTGAAGCGCTCGCCCGGTGCCGAGGGGGGCTCGTACCAATCGGTGATGATAACCCCGCCAAACGGGTCGGCTGACGCCAGCGGCATGAAGGAGAGCGTGTCGAGCGCGCCTCGCCAAAGATAGGCGTTCACGCCGAGTGCAGCGCCTTCTTCCCGGTTCTGGTTCTGGCCGTTCTTGCCGCCGACCCCAAGCACCAGGCCCGAGTCACCAAAAAGCCGACCCTGTTCGCCGCCTTTGTAGCGGTAATCCTGATACTCGTCCTCCGCCACGGGCCGGGTGTTTGAATTGCCCCCGCAGGCGGCCAAACCCAGTGCTAGGGGAAACAAAACGCAGAGCAAGAGCGCGCGTGCCGGACTGAGCCGCCAGCCCACCATTCGCTTATCTGTCACCATGACTTTCAGTCAACGCCTCCTTCGATCGGCGCCTTGTAGCTTGCCCGCGCCGAATCGCCAAGGTTCATGGATTATTAGGAGAGTTATGCTCAAATCGAGTGCTAAAGCCGCTAAAGGGGCAACGGGCAAGGTCCCATCGCCCGCAGCAGCGGCCCAGCAGGACACGCGCTACCAGGTGAAGCTGGTGCCCAGATAAAGCTCTGAGGAGTGGACGTAATTATTCTGAGACCCCACCGGGGTCGGATTGGCGGCGGTCGCGGCGACCGTCTGAGTCTGGCCTGTTATGAAGTCGAACCCATTCTCTTTCCGGTCTCCCCAGAGATAGCCGAGGAACAACGCTAGGCCGGGCGCGAGCGAATAGGTTCCGCCTGCAGCGACCCCACGCTCGCGACGCTGACCGACATATTGGGAGAAAAAGCTCGTTCCGCCTGGACCTGTGCCCAATGGACCCGACGCCCCTGCCTGATAGGAGGCAAAGTAGCTCGCGCCCACGACCACTGGTCCGAGCGTGTACGAGGCACCCGCCAGCCAGGCGGTCGCGTCGCTAGCACCCTGCGGCTTCAAGCTCCATTGACCATTATACGCACCGCCCTGGATCATGCCGCCGACCGTGAAGCCTGCGAATGTAACTGCAGCGCCGCCCACGCCGACGTTAAAGCCATTATATTGGAAGCGCGACGGAAGCGCATTGAATGCGCGCGGCGTCGAATCTTGCACCTTTCCGCTGCCGATATAGTTCGCGTATGCGGCGAAACCGACGGGGCCGAACGTGCCGCGATAACGGATCGCCGCGTCGACGGTGTTGCGGCGTCTCGCGTAATCAGCCGTGCTCGTTGATGCGAGATCATCGCATCCGGCGCCGGCAACTGAGGGACCCGCGCCTATGTAGGTCGCGCCTAGGAACCCTGGCGCATTGCACCCGGCCCCGAAAGTCGCGCCGTTGCCGTCATTCCCGGTGTTCGGCTCGAAAGCGATGCCGAAGTCGAAGCCATAGAATTGCGGCGAGAGATAAATCGCCTTGGTAGTGGTGTACATCTGCCCGACATCGGCAAATGGCCAGAGTGGCTGGATATTACCGGCAATCAGAGTATACGCATCGCCGTTCCACCCGCCGTCGTTGAAGTTTTCGAAGTTGCCGACCATGAACAGGCCGCTCGGCCCATCCGTCGACCCCACCCGCAAGGTCCCGAGCCGGTCGGTGCCGATATAGCCCCACTCACGGCGGATATAGAGCAGGCCCCTCGACACGCTTTCACCTGAGATTGAGCCATACACGCCACCGCCGGTGCTCCGGCCTGCGCCGGCGCCGCCGTTATTATCTTGCCGGATTTCGACCGAGGCGCCGTATCTCAACCCATTCGCCGCCACGCCGTCGAATCCCGGATAAAGCCGGAAGTAATTCCCAAATCCGTAGTCGGCGAGCTTGTTATAGGTCAGCGGCGCCGCCGCGTAACCTGCTGCAGCAAGGGTAGTCGGGGTGGTCAAGGAGCCGGTCGGGCGGGTTGTTGGGACAAATCGGTTAAAGGGAGTCTCGCTCGCAAAGCCGGTGTTCTGGTCATAATAGTAGGCTCGATTGGCGTCGCTCTGCCCGATCCACCCGGCGAAGAACCGGAACCGGCCATTGAGGCGAACCGTAATCGTGCCGGGCGCCGGAGCCGCCTGCCCTGAATCGTCATTGTTACTGCCATAAATACTATCGGCCACATCCTCGGCCAGTACTGCCGTCGACCCTGCCGCAATGCCTAGTCCGGCCGCGGTGGCCAGCAAGAATTTTCGCATCGAATCCTCCTCAAACCGCCATATCGGCGCAGGCTTTCCAGGCGAACTCTTCCGCTTCTTGGAACGGCTTTGCCCCCCGGCGGATTAGCGAACCAAATATTAGTATGCCGAAGCTGGTTCCGATCGCAACGGCCCCGGCACTCCGTTCGAGGCATTTCCGAAACACTGTCACCGAACGATCACAGGAGTTAGCGCGCGATGGCTTGGGGAGCATCGCCAGGGAACGCCAGGATCCGCGCTCCCAATGGTAGACTTATTGAAAAACGCGCTTCGGGTCACGCCTGCGCTGGCCCGGCTTGGCGCGGATCTGGTGCTTAACGGCGCACGCAAGGGGGGTTGGATGAGGTCGACGACGCGATCCGCCAGCTTGGCGGCCAAGCGACGCTGCTGCCGCGCGATCTCAGGAATGCGCAGGACATTGATGCGACCGGCCTAAGCCTGTTCGAGCGGTTCCGGCGACTGGACATTCTGGGTTCACAGTGCCGGTGGGCCAGGACGGCCCACTCCCATATCACAAGTGCCCGCCGATTGGGAGCTGGCCATTGTGGTTAGCTTTGCCGTGCCTGGCGCCCGCTTCGTACCTGGGCGCCTTTGTTGCATGTGGTGCCAGCGGGTCGTGCTGTGTTTGTAACTTGCGAATAGGCGCGGGAACGGCTCCCTATTGGATTCGTGGCGGCCAAAGCGGCGCTCGAGCATCTCGTGCTCTCCTGGGCGGCGCAGGAGGGGCCCACAACGCGCCTTCGTGTGAATCTATTCGATCCCGGCATTGTCGCGACGAGCTGCGACGCGAAGCCACGCCCGGGGAGGATGCCTCCACCCTGACCCGGCCCGCCGACTTTGCGTCTACGCTGGCGGGATTGTGCTTGCTGGGTGAGACGAGGAACGGGGAGCTGGTGCGGTTCGAGGCGCGGTAAAGGGGGGAGTTTAGTTAGGCGGCTCGCTGGCGCCGCTGAGGGGTTTGCCCACTCGGTTCGGCTTCCCTCAGGACCTCTGACCGGTGGGGAACCGGGGCGCGCCAAGTTCGCGCGCCCCGGTCCGTCGAGGAGGACTTAACTCATCTGCTAACTGGCCTGGAATACGACATCGACCCAATAATTTGCAGCGTTGTACGTGTTACTCGGGAAGGCGCTGCTGCTGTAGGCGTAAACGCCGTTGCCGCCGCTGGAAGAGCTGGAAGGCGCGGTGAGCGGGCCGCTGGTGTGAGCACTGGCGAAGTAGTTGTCGTCCTCCGAGTAATGGCCGGTGTTCGTGTGATAGGAAGCGATGTACGTCGTGCCTGCCGTGATCGAAACCGGCGAGGAGAAATCCACCTCCTGCCAGCCACTGGCGGTTTCATTGCTGAAGGTCGCAGTGGCCAGCAGATGGCCTGTGCTATCCCAGAGCTCGCCGGTATGCGTACCTGTGTTCTCCGCGCTTTTGTAGAACCGGATGCCCTTGATGGTGCCGGCCTCAGAGGACGC
>JAFAHH010000590.1 GCA_019237355.1 Acetobacteraceae bacterium
TATAGATCCAGCTCCACACAAACCGGTACATGGTCGCTTGTCTGCGGCCAATCCCGTGCATTCTTCAGCACAACCTGCCGCCGCAACCCGCCCAACAGATCGGGCGTCACCCAAATATGGTCGAGCCGCCTCCCGCGGTCAGAGGCCCGCCAATCGCGATTGCGATAAGACCACCAGGTGAACAGCTTCTCCTCGGGCGGCACGAAATGGCGTACCGCATCCACAAACCCCGCCTCTTGCCATGCGATCAAGCGCCCGGTTTCCGGAGGTGTATGGCTCACCACCTTCAGTAATTGCTTGTGGCTCCAGACATCGCGCTTGAGCGGGGCGATGTTCAAATCCCCCAGCAGCACGGCGCGTGCCAGCCCGATCCGGGCGGCAAACCAGTTCCTTGCCTCTGAAATGAAGTCGAGCTTGTGCGCAAATTTCGGATTTGCCACCGGATCCGGCAAATCCCCGCCCGCCGGGACGTAAAAGTTATGGAGCTCTACGGGCCCGCCGGTTGCGTCGAGCAATACCGAAAGATGCCGGCAATCCCCGCGAGCACACCAATCAGGCGCAATGTCGTCTACCTCGAAGCGGAGCCGCGATAAAATCGCAACGCCATTATACCCCTTCATCCCCCGATGGGCGACGAAGGGAAACCCGAGCGCTACCGGCAACCCGGCCGGAAACAGCGCGTCCGGTACTTTCGTTTCTTGCAGGCAGATCACATCGGGATCGAGCGCCGCGATAAGCTCGTTCAGAAGCGGCGCGCGCAGCCGAAGCGAATTGATGTTCCAGGTAGCGATCCGCACTGACGGGTTACGCAGCGACGGCCGATGCGTCGGTCACCATCCCCGCCCGCACTGCCGCCCCGAAGCCTTCGAAGATGCGGCGGGATACAGGATCCTGGGCATAGTCGTATTCAGGATGCCATTGTACGCCGACCGCAAAGGCCGCGGCTTGGACCACGCGGACGGCTTCAATCGTGCCATCAGGAGCGAACCCTTCCGCCACCAGGCCCGGCGCCAGTCGGTCGATTCCCTGGTTGTGCAACGAGTTCACCGCTATCTGCTCAGCCCCCGCAATCTGATGCAGCCAGCTTTCGGGTACCACGCGAATCATATGCGCCTTCCCGGTCCGGACCCGCGCACAAGGTTGCTGCGGCGTAGAGTGATCGATGCGCCCTGGCAAGTCCTGCAAGCGCTGATGCAAAGTGCCGCCTAGCGCCACATTAAGCTCCTGAAACCCCCGGCAGATTGCCAACATCGGCACCCCGTGCGTGATCGCCGCGCGGATAAGCGGCAAGGTGGTGGAGTCGCGCATCGGATCTTCCGGCACGCCTTCCGGGTGCGGCGGACCGCCATAGTGGCTTGGGTGAACATTCGAACGGCTGCCGGTGAAGATAATCCCGTTCACCCGGTCGAGCAGTGTCGGCGCGTGCGCGGCGCGGGCATCCGCGGGAATGAGAACCGGGACGCCGTCCAGGATCTCGGTGACTGCCTGCACATATATGTGGGAGGCCGCATGGTTCGGGGCGTTGAATACACCGAACTGCTTGGAGCAGCAGCTAATGCCAATCAGGGCTTTGAAGCGGGTTTTCGGCATGGCCGATCATGTGAGCAAGAAGGTTAACAAGATCCTCCGATTCCCGCTAACCTCCCCCGCCTTGGTTATTCTGGAAGAAGCGCGGGTCAACGAACTCGAACAGCTTCGGATCGAAATGACCTCCCGGCTGCACATCATAGAGCGTTACGGTGGTTGATTGCCGCTGCGCGTCGAGCACCGTCCATTGCCGAAGCACCAGGGGGTTTTCGGAAAACACCAGGGTGAGACTCCCCTCACCCGGCGCGGCCGTGCGCAGCAGGGTGATTCGGAGCTGGTTGGGTAGACGTTGAATACCGGTCACGGTCACGTCGCCCGACAGCCGGATAGTGTCGCTGAGCAAAATGCCGAGGGGGGTCTGTCCGAGGGGGATATTGCTCGTCTGGTTCAGGCTCGCATCATGAAAGACGACGAGGCCATGGCCGGCGACCAGCAAGAGGGGGCTTGGCGGATCGTATTGGAATCGCATACGGCCGGGCCGCTCCAGCCAGACTGTGCCGCCGGAGGTGGCGCCGTTGGGCGCGATTTGCATGAAGCGCGCCTTCAGCGACCGTATGCCATTCAGATAGGCCTGGATGCGGGCGAGATCGGCTTGGTCCTGGGGCGTGAACTGAACCTGCTGGCCCTTTAAAGGAAGGCTCGGTAGGAACAAGGAGGCAGCAAAGAGGCTTATCAGCAGCGCGCGTCGATCCATGACGGCCGATGTGGTTTCAAAGCCGGCCCTTTGCAAATTCTACTTCGCCGCGACAGCGATGCTCTGCGCCCATAGCTCGGGCTGCAATTCCTCCGGACGATTGGGAAAGAACAGCGCGCATCCGAGCGTGACGAGCGCTACCGCCGCAAGTACAATCGTCACCGCTCCCAAGCTCCCCGTGACTTCGTACAACATGCCCACCAGCGGTGGCGCGGCCGCGGCACCGAGAAACCCAACGAAAAACCGAATCGAATACATTTTGGCGCGTAGCTCCGGGGCGATGTAGCGGGCAGCCATCGTCTCATTCACCGTGACCTGCCCAAAGATCGCGGCGGCAACGATTGCCCCGAGCGGCAAGGCGACCCAGCCGGGGGCAATGGCGAGCATCGCCAACCCCGGAGCGAGCACGACTGCCATCGGCAAAAAGACTTTCTTCAAAGTGGTCCGGTCGATCAGGCGACCTACCGTGAATTGCGTGAGAGCGCCGCACAGTGTCACCCCAAACGCGGCCAGCCCGACGAGCGGCAGCAGACTGGGCGAGGCGGCCAGGCGTTCCTGCATGAGCTTCGGCAGGAGAAGCGTATAGGCGTTAAATACGAGCCCAGACGCGGCGGCAATCAGGAGCAGTACGGCAATCGCCCGATGGACGAGCGGGCGCGGAATATCGGGAAACGCGCGGTTTCCGGCCCGGGCGTGAGCCTCTGATGCAGGGACGCGGACCCAAAACAGGCCGAGCATTGTGCAGATCGCGCCAGGCACCAAGAAGGCGAGCCGCCATCCACCCAGCCCGGCGAGGAATGCCGTCACTATAGGCGAGAGCGAGACCCCAAGATTGCCGAAGACGCCATTCAGCCCGAGTGCACGGCCGGGCCGGTCACCGGCTGCATCGACCAACATGGCGGTGCCGATCGGATGATAAATAGCGGCGAACAGTCCGGTGCCAGCGAGCCCTGCCGCCAATTCAAGAGGAGTGCGGGCTAGGGCTGTCGCAATCATGGATAGGCCAGCGCCGAAATAAAACGTCGTGATCAGTGACTTGCGCCCGAGCCGCTGGGCAAGCCAGCCCTGCGGCAGCGAGAACAGGCCGTAGAGCAGGAACATTCCGGTTGCGAGAGTAAGAATGGGCCCGTACTCGGCGCCAAAAGAACCACCAGGCCTCGCCATCACGAGTACTGCTGTCGGCAAAATTAACAAACAATAGTGGGTAACCAGATGGGCGGCGTTGATTAGGCCAATCTGGCGAGCAGCGTTGCTCATCGTGAGAAACGACCCAGTTTTTT
>JAFAHH010000768.1 GCA_019237355.1 Acetobacteraceae bacterium
CGGGGCGATAGCTACCGATTGCGCGAGAAACGCCGAGCGGGCCTTTTGCAGAAGGCGAGCCCGACGCCTGCTCTAAGTAAAAAACCGGCATGAGGGTGGACTGGTTTTCGATGTCGTCAGCGGACTGGTTCCTGGTGTCGGTTGACATGCCTAGGCCGAAGTTGGCGATAGTCGGTGATCCCAGGGCAGATGACTGGGAATTCCATGCCTTGCTTCAAAAACCGGCAAAGTTCGGACAGAGCAGCACGTAGGCCATGGAGGCGAACCAAAGCCGCAGCTGATTGGCGCGCATCGTCGCCGCCGAGGTACGATCGGCAAATCAAGCTGGCACTCCTTGATCCCGGCCGAGGCATCAATATTGGAACGGCGAAGCTTCGCCGCCAGTAAGTCCGGCCGCAGAATACATAAAGCGGCAAATAACGGAAGCAATCATAATACCCTGGAAGAACCGGCCTTCCTGGTGACCATGCAGCGGGTCATCGGTGGCATCGAGATCGAGAATGATCTGCGCCGGCGGCTTGGCGATGCGCCTCCAGAAACAGTGCACGAATAGCTGCTCGATCGCCGCGCCGTCATGGCTGATCTTGTGATACCGGGTCGGTTCCGCCTGGCTCAGTTCCAGCCGGTTCAGCGTGCTCTTTCCAGCCAGCGCCGCGTAGTCAGACTGCCGGGCCGAGAGCTTGCCCGCCAACACCGTCAGTGGGATCATGCCGCAGCTCCGTCGTGGTCGATCAGATCCTCCTAGCCAAGGGCAATCCCAGCAACACGCTGCATCACCATCGTGGCAACCTCATGCTCCATCAGATTAGGCGCGCGCTGATCGGGAAAAGCACGCCGCGAACCGATCGCTCAGCCGGATCACTTTGTCGGTCGCGCCCAAAAGCAAGGCACCGGCATCCGAGGTAATCATCCCACCATCGAATGCCGCCTCGACTTTACGACTCTCGACAGGTGCAAAGCCAAACAAGTCTGGGCTACACTGTGTCGGCATCGGGGAACTCCTCTGCGTCGCCCTAAGGCTTTGTCGCAAAAGAACTTTCGCCGATTCGGAGCCCCCATGCACCTAATTCCTTTGAGAAATGCGGGCTAACCTGCCGATCGACTGGGAGAACGTGGCGGAGGAAATCGAAAGCGTGGGGAAATCGGAACGGCGCGAACTAGAAAAGCGCCTGATCGTGCTGATGAGCCACCTGCTCAATGGCAGTTCCAGCCGGAACCCCGTGGTCGGAGCTGGCTCCTCACGGTTCGTGAACAGCGGCGTGCCGTTGAAGGACAGCTGCGAAGCAATCCCAGCGTGGACGCGAAGTTGGACGAGATCATCTCCGAAAACTATGAGGACACCAGGCTGCAAGCGGCCCGTGAAACGGACTTGCCGGAGGATGGTTTCCCGTCAGCCTGTCCTTACAGTGTCGAGCAGATCCTCGATCAGGAGTATTGCCCTGGGTGAAAGGTTGGCGGATCATCATGCCGCCCGCGGTTTAGAAAAGGGGGAAGCCCTCGTCCACGACTGGTTCCGAATAACGTATCCGATTTCATATCATGCGGAACCGAAGGCCGGGTGTCTGGCGGTTGTTCCGAGAACAAGAATTATCGGAACCGTCAAACCTGACAGTAGGCCGCCTGGCGTCGCTTCCGGTGTATGTCGTTTGACACTTACAGGACATTGCAGTGTGCCAGGGCCAGGTCAACCAGGGCTCCTTTATACAATCTGATCAGTGACGAAACTGGGATACCCTAACCCGCGACGAAGGCTCGGGTTCCGGCCGCAAACTAGCCTAACTTTCGCAACTCACCCCGGGTTTTGAAATTTTGCCGCCCGGGTGCGCCGGCAAGCCGTTTTGAACCGCGGGGTCAGAGGGAGCCCAGCGCCGGAAATGGCCTGCGGTGCCGATCTAGAGCAGATCTCGATCAGGTGGAATCGCCGAAGGCGATCCACATCGCGTGAATCTGCTCGCAAAACAAATCTAGAGCGGTTCCACTTGAGTGGAAACCGCTCTAGCGCCTTGCGAAACGGCCAGCGTTTTCGGAAGCGTGGCGGCATGTTTCTGCGCCGCAAGATGCGCCGCAAAGAGGGCAAAGAGCACCGCTATTAGAGCGCAATGGCTTGAGGCGGAATCGCCGGAAGGCCTGAATCGCACTCTAAAACCAAAAATGCCAGGGCATGATGACTTCGACCTGAAGTCATCATGCCCTAGAGCATTGTCGAAAACCGGCGCGTAGCAGGCGGGCGTACGGTGCAGCGGCACCTGTTGTATCTGGGCGAAATCAACGACAGCCAAAAGACTGCATGGTGTCAGCCCATCGAAGCGTTCGACGAGGGCGGCCCGCAAGCCAAGCAGATCGCGCTGTCTCCCGAGGATGCGGCGCCGCAGCTGGATTGCGATGTGGTGCATGTGCGGCTAGGCGGGTTGCAGCTGCGCCACCGCGGCAATGGGGCGCCTGCTGGCTGGCTTGCCAGGTATGGGATCAGCTGCGACTCGACGAATTCTGGTCGGCCCGGCTGGCGCCTGGGCGGGAA
>JAFAHH010000893.1 GCA_019237355.1 Acetobacteraceae bacterium
CCAGTGCCAAATGCTCAAGCCGCCCATACCGTCCCTCCAGATGGAAACTCAGGCCCAGCAAAGACATGGCGTAGTGGCACGGCCGGTGCAAGCGGGGTTTCCTCGCACGAGGCTTACATAGCGGCAACTTGTGCCCAGCATAGGGCACCTCGACCAGGGCAGGCCACCGGGTCTGTAACCCAAGTTCCAAGTCCTCCTCCATTGCTCTGGCAGAATGGGGTCTGCCGTTTCCACTCCATGCAGCAGCTTAGGCTCAATCCCGGCCGGTCGAAGCGCTTCCCCCTCCCCGGTGTCGTTTTTGTCGTGATCGGCTCGAGGAAGCCCCGTCCCCTCGATCTCAAGCGGTCCCGACCGATGCCACCTTGCATCAACCACAGATAAACGGAGGCGGCGCGGCGGTCCGGGAGTTCTTGGTCATGAGCGCCAGCCCCAGCCGAGTCCCTGTGGCCGACCAAGCCTACACTCAGCTCCGGGCTTTGTTGCAGTGTGGTCAGCAACTCGTTCAGTACGCGGTCGCCCGAGGGTTGCGACGTGATCGCGATCTGCTCTACCCCCGTGAGAGCCATGATTCGAAGCGCTGGTTGAGCTTATCTTGGTTTTCACGCCAGAACTGCTCATCAATCGGTATGCCGGCCCCCATGTTTGCGGGCGCCACCGGTGAGATAGGCTGCAGCTCCGGTGGGGTGAAATCATTGACACCCTTGGCGAGCCCCGGATAAGGCGCGACAGGAATCATCCGCGCCTGTATCGCGGCCGTTCCGGCCATATACAAGAACTGATATGATTGTTTACGATTTGCACTTCCCTTGGGAATCGCCCAGCTATCGATCGCGTAAAGGCTGCCTGCCCATTGCATGCCGAAATTGCGGTTATCTGAACGGCTGGCGAGCGTAATCCGTCCGTTGGGAGCGCTGGTCATCAGGACTTCGCTCGAAGTGAGAATTCGGGCGCTTTCGTCGGGAGTTTGCCACCACAGGATGTACGGGCGAAGCTGATCGAGTTTGTGAAAGGCCCGATCGACGCCATCGCTGGTTCGCAAAGCTTTGTACACGTCGCCGGGGGCCACGCCGTCGGCGAGCAGCGCAAACTCCAGGTTGGTACGTGCTCCGCGCCGCAAGCCTCGTTTACCCGGGTACTTCGTTACATCCCAGAAATCGGCCCAGGTTGGAGCTCCTTGCAACTTATCGCGATCCCAGGCGAGCACATAAGTGTAGATGACGGCCCCGACGCCGCAATCGCTCACGCCTTGCGGTAAGTAATGCTCTCGACCACCAATTGCACTCCAATCGAGTTTCTCAAGCAGGCCTTCATCACATGCTGGTTGCAACGCCTCGTTTTCCATTTGCACGAGGTCCCAGGCGGGGGAGCCGGATTTAACCTGCTCTCGCAACGAATCGATGCCGCTGGGGCCTCCTGGAGCGGCAGCTCCCGGCCAAGTCTGCGGGTCTATGGCGATGCCCGTGGCGAAAGTGAACGGCGCAAAATAGACCTGATGCTGGGCCTGGTCCCAGGCGCCGCTCCTTGAAACAATTGTAAACTCCCGCGCTGCAACCGGAGAGCACGTCGCAGCCATCGCCAGGACGGCCATGAGAGTGCGGGCGTGCATTCGATCTGCTCTCCCTTGAGGGTCCCGGCTGCGGAGCAGGTGAGACCGTATCCTCAGGAACCAGCTATCGCAACGGCAGCCACGGAATCAGCAAATATCCGAAGCCCCAGGTTCTCGTGCCGGTGTTCAACGCAACCCGGTTCCTAAAGCCGCGTTGTGCGGGGGTATTCCGCCCAAGGGAGAAATGCGCGATGAATACGATCGACTCCGTGTCCGACCGAGCAAGCGATACGCGCGAACAGATCGCCCGGCTCCGTGAGCAAGTGGAAATGCTCATGCGCGAGCGAGTCACCCCGGCCCTTGCCGATGCCGCCGGGCGCGCGGAAAATGCGGCCCGCGCTGTCACGGACACCGTTTCCGAACAGGCCGAAGCCATCTCTGGCCGGGTTCGGGAGCAGCCGCTAATCGCAGTCCTCGTCGCCGCCGGGATTGGCTACCTAATTGGCCGTATTACCCGCTGATCCATGCGAACTCTCGACCTCGCACGCATCGCGGCAGAAGCGGAGCTCCTGCACCGGAAACAACAGGTACGACGGCTTGCCTTTCGCGCGGTCTATGGCGCAATCGCCTTGGTTTTCCTGCTGGCGGCGCTCGGCTGGGGCCACTGGGCTAGCTTCGTTGCTCTCAACCTGGTCCTGAGTGCCTGGCTGAGTGCGCTGATTGTCGTCGGCGTGGACGTGCTGCTCGCGGTGATTTTCGGAATTATGGCGGCCACCGGTGGACCTGGCCGGATCGAGCGCGAAGCACTGCAGCTCCGTAAAGAAGCCGAGTTGCAGCTTACCGAAACCATGGCCCGTACCGCGATCATGCGCCCAGCGCTCCGCCTGCTCGCTCCGAAACACATCCTCGGGCTCGCGATCGCCGGCATTACCGCACGGGCAATGCGGCGGTAGAGGCCGATGGCTGCGCTCGAAACGCGCCAAGACGGGCGGATCGGGCGCATTCTGCTCAATCGGCCTGATGCGCTGAATGCATTGGACCTCCCAATGATTCGGGAGATGTCGCAGGTATTGGTTTGGTGGCGAGACAAGCCCCGGGTTAACGCCGTGGTGATTGAAGGCGCGGGCGAGCGCGCCTTCTGTGCCGGGGGAGACATTCGAGCGCTCTACGAACTGGCGCGATCTGGTGACGCCGAGAGTATCGAGACCTTCTTTCGCGAGGAATATGTACTCAACCGGGCTATCGCTGAGTTCCCCAAGCCCTATGTCGCCCTGATCAACGGCGTCTGCATGGGGGGAGGCATGGGCGTATCCATCCATGGCACTTTCCGGATCGCCACTGAACATGCCGCCCTCGCGATGCCAGAGACCGCGATCGGGCTATTCCCGGATGTCGGCGGGAGCTATTTCTTGCCGCGGCTGCCGGGCGCTTTGGGCATGTACCTCGCCCTTACCGGAACCCGGCTCAACGGCCCGGACGCAGCGCACGCGGGGTTCGCAACTCATTTTGTGCCGCGGCGCCGGTTGGCGGCGCTGTCTGCTGGGTTAGCCCAGGATGGTGCGGCGGTGCTGGCCGGCTATGCCGAACAGCTTCCGGATTTTTCCCTAGCCCGGCATCGTACCTCCATAGATCGCTGCTTCAGCGCGAGCAGTGTGCCCGAAATCCTGCATCGCTTGGAGGCTGAGAGGTCCGATTGGGCCCGCGAGACAACCGCCGCTCTCCGCGCCCGCTCGCCCTCGTCCCTCTGTTGGTCTTTCGAGCTGATCCGGCGCGGCGAGGATTCGATGCTGGGGCAGTGCCTCGCGAGGGAACTGGCTTTGACCCGGGAAGTGACGCGTCACCAGGACCTAATGGAGGGTATTCGCGCAATGGTGATCGATAAGGATCGCAACCCTTCCTGGCGCCCGCCTCGGATTGAGGATGTGGACCCGGCCGCGATCCAGGCCATGTTTCCGGCGTCATGACCCTCGTTCAGGATGCGCCCCGGAGCGGCGCGCGGTGAGATAGATCGGAGAGGGTCGGGAATGTCAGGAATCCAAGCTGCCCCAGGCGCAGGAACGGACCGGGATCCGAGCAAAATCCGGTATCAGCTTCCCCAGCCGGCGGGAATGATGCCGGACATTTTCCGGGCCGCCGCGCTTGATCTCGACGCCGACGAAAATGCCTGGGTGCCTCAGGCCGAAGGGGTGTGGTTCAAGCCGCTCATTCTCAGTGTGAGCCAGGGTTATTATGTCAATATCTTGCGCGTCCGTGCGGCTGGTGTTCTGTCCCGGCATCGGCATACCGGGCCAGTCCACGCCTTCACCTTGCGCGGAACCTGGCGCTATCTCGAGCACGATTGGGTCGCGAATGCGGGCGATTACGCATTCGAGCCGCCTGGCGAGACCCATACTTTGGCCATCCCGGAAGGTGTGGCCGAGATGGCTACCCTGTTTCACGTAATGGGCGGCTACACGTATGTCGATCCATACGGAAAAGCCATGGGCTATGAGGACGTGTTCACGAAGCTTGAGAATGCCCGTCGCCACTTTGACGCGATTGGTTACGGGCCAAGTTACGTTGATCATTTCGTCCGATAAGAACAACCGGGTTTGATCAAATAACAAAAGCGGCTATATCAGGAGACCTGCCCGCATAATTGCGTGCCGACGCGATGGCGCCTACCGGCTCTGGCCCGTTACGCTCGGCGGCTGGAGCAAGTTGTTAGAGCACGATCGCTTGAGGCGGAAACGTCGGAAAGCGTGAATTGTGCTCTCGAACAAGACTCGCTAGAGCATGTTTGTTTCTGCTAAAAACAAACATGCTCTAGGCACGGCGGCCCACGGTCGAGCGCCGAAAAGTGAGCCCATCAGGGACCTTGATGTGCATCCCACCAGCGAACGGTACCCGGAGATACTCGGCCTGGCTCACCGGGTATCCTCGGGCCAGATGAGTGTAGCCGAACAGCCTGCGCGTGCAGGGCCGAACACCTTGTCGGCAACATGCTTCTTGCGATTGCTCCGGTGACTAACTGAGGAATCGCCTCGTTGGTATTTTTTCACATTCGCCGCCGATGCTTGGCGACTTCCCGGCCACATCGGAGGTGGGACTCCAGGACGGGCCTCCTCTGCTGCCTTTGTCATCCAATCGACGTGCAAATGATAAGGTCAGGAGGACTGTGACTAAGGTCACACGCACAAGCCGCAGATGATTGCTAATAGAATAGCACGGTGCCGGCCCTCCTTGCTCGGACGAGTGATCGACTGAAGTGACAGCAGGGCCAGCCGGATGCCTCGATCAATGCAAGGTAAGCAACAATGCCGAGAGTCTCGCCCGACCACAACAATCAGCCATTCAGAAAGAGCTTTCGCATAGGACCTGGCCCGGGCAACGGGGCACGATGCCTGGCGCCCGCCCCCGAGCTGAGGCCTAAAGCAACAAAGCAAACCATGCTGAGAAGTCCACTCACTTAGGCAGCGACACCGAAGCGTCGATCGGGTG
>JAFAHH010000928.1 GCA_019237355.1 Acetobacteraceae bacterium
GCTGGGTCGGCCCCCAGTCCCTCTCCGGCTCCGGCCGGGGCGGGGCTTCCACCTCATGCGCCCGTTCCTTCCGCGCCTCGTCCGCGATCGCCTTTTCGTCCTCGGCTCTCGCGGCGATTTTGGGCTCAGCGGGGCTTTCCTTCTGAGGCGCGGGCGCTTCCCCGAGCTCTTCGCCATCCCCAGTGAGCACGGCGATTGGGGTATTGACCGCCACTCCTTCGGTGCCCTCATCGACGAGGATCTTGGCGAGCTTTCCATCGTCGATGGCTTCCACCTCCATCGTCGCTTTATCGGTTTCGATTTCCGCGATCACGTCGCCCGCATGGACCTCTTCGCCGACCTTTTTCAGCCAGCGGGCGAGCTTGCCCTCGGTCATGGTGGGCGAAAGGGCAGGCATCAGCACCTGCGTGGACATCGTTAGGTCTCCAGCAGAACGTCGCTCCACAATTCTTGCGGGTCTGGCTCGGGGCTGGATTGTGCGTAGTCCGCGGCTTCTTGCACCACTTTTTTGATTTCATCGTCGACTTGCTTGAGTTCCTTCTCGCTGACGCCGCGTGCGCCAAGCTCGCGGCGCACATGATCGATGCAGTCGCGCTCGCTTCGGATCTTTTGCACTTCCTCGCGGGTGCGGTACTTCGCGGGATCGGACATTGAGTGCCCGCGGTAGCGATACGTCTGCATCTCCATGAGATACGGACCGTTGCCTTCACGTGTGTAGGCGAGGGCCTGGTCGGTTGCCGCCTTAACGGCCTCCACATCCATACCGTCCACCTTCACGCCAGGGATGCCCCAGGGTGCGCCGTTCTTCGAGAGGTCATGGGAGGCTGAGGCGCGATCGATGCTGGTTCCCATGCCATAACGGTTGTTCTCGATGACATAGACGCACGGGAGCTTCATCAACGCAGCGAGGTTAAAACTCTCATAGACTTGGCCCTGGTTCGAGGCGCCCTCCCCGAAGAACGCCACGCATGTCTGCTTGGTGCCGCGGTACCAATTGCTGAAGGCAATGCCGGTACCGAGGCTCGCTGGGGTACCGACGATTCCATGCCCACCAAAGAAATTTTTTTCCTTGCTAAACATGTGCATCGAGCCGCCTTTGCCCTTTGAATAGCCGTGGGCGCGGCCGGCGAGTTCGGCCATTACCCCGCGCGGGTCCATACCCATGGCCAGCATATGACCATGGTCTCGATACGAGGTGATGATCTGATCATCTTCGGCAAGCGCCAGCTTTACCCCGACAACAACAGCTTCCTGGCCGATATAGAGATGGCAGAATCCGCCGATCAAACCCATGCCGTAAAGCTGGCCCGCCCGTTCCTCGAAGCGGCGGATAAGCAACATGTCGCGATAGGCGCGGAGCAGGCCATCCTTATCCAAGCGTGCCTGCCGCGATGGTAATTCCTGGATCGTGGCCGCCTCAGCCATCGTTTCCCCCTTTATTCGACCTGTTGTCAACGCGGCCGGAACCCGGCTGATGCATGCAGTTTTACCCCTGGCCGGTTCCACAAACGCACCAGTCGTAGCGTGTCAGCGGGGGCTTTGCTCTCCCCGGCCCAAACGGACTCTACCCTTCGTCGGCTAAGTCGTGAATCCTCGCCCCGGGCCGGGCCCGGCGTGGTCGGGGCCTGCAATGCTTTACAGTTTGCGGCAACCAGGGACCGCGGCCAGCGGCTAGGCCCAGCGCAATGCCTCTCGCGCATAGGATTGAACGCTCTTCAGCGCAAAGCCGGCGCCAAATTGCCGAAAGCTCCGCCAGGCACCGGCGCCGGGCGTTCCGCTCTGCCGGTCAGTCGAACGCCGTGGGGGAACGTTCCGCAGAGTTCTAGAAAAGCCCGTTCGTTCGGCCGCTCATACGGTTGAAACGCCACCACTCGCCCGCATCATTTTTGGCGAAGACTCAGAATGTAAGACGCTACGTCATTGAGCTCCGCCTGCGTGTAATCCTTTATAGGCATGTGCAGGGGTAGTTTCTTGACGTAGTCAGCAATCCGTGCGCGGGTGATCCCCGGCTGGTTGGCAATGCTTTGGAAGGAAGGTGCATTGGTCCAGGAGCCGGAGGCCGATGCGTCGATGACATGGCAGTTCGCGCAGATGCGCTCCGCAAGCTCATGGCCCCGGGCAACAGACGCTGGCTGGGCTAGGGAGCTAAGCCCGAGGACGAGTGGTCCTAGAACGACGGTAGAACCTGCCCAGATCTGATGATTGACCATAGGCGTTATATTCCTGCTGGGGATAAGGGCTGCTGGGTTACCCCTCGATGTGGTTGGCCGTGAACCGCCCGTATATTGTTGCAAGGCCGTGTGCGCGAGTAAAATTAGCCCCGCCGGCTTTGTCCTAGTTCGGGAAATACAGGCATTCTCGTGCGCGGGAGTCTTATACCACGAAACGCCTTTATTCAGCCTTTGCACCCCCATGCGCGATATGCGCTGACCGCTGCCGGTCGAAAATCTTGCCGTCGAACGCAGGGCGGAAGCTCGTCAAAACTTTCAAGCGTGATTATGCCCGCGTCATCGGTGTCTCAACGCGGCCACTGCGTTGCGTCAGCTGGAAGATTGATCTCAAGTCACTGGGATACCGCTCGCCGGGTGCCTCGCCGGCGGGGCAATCCGTTCCTACCAACCTGTATCAGCCGTATGCGCCAAAATCTGCTGCGCATCGCGCAGCAGGGCGGGATCGGTGCTGGACGTTATGGCGTGGTGCAACCACAATCGGGCATTCGCCGAATCACCTTGTGCGGCGGCGCTGCGGCCAGCGCGGAGGTACAGATCGGCGGCCCTGGCTGGGTCGCCGGCTCGCTGCGCCGACGCCGCGGCCAGGGCGAGCGCACGCGCAACGCCTCGATAATCGATCAATTCCCGCCGCTGCTCCGCCGTGCTCTCGGCTTGCATTCGTGCGGCGGCGGGATGACCGGTCCGTAGAAGGAGGCGCGCTTGCAATTCGGATGCATCCGCTTCCTGCTCGCGGGACAACGGCTTGCCGAGCGCCAGCAGTGCTGCGTTTAGGCCGCGCACGTCGCCCGCATCATCCGCGATCAATCCACGTAAGAACGACGCGCGGGACGCCGCATTGGCGTCTCCGCTGCTTTGCACACGAGCCGCCAAAATATCCGCTTGAGTGTTTCGGCCGGTCCGGTAAAGAGCGGTCGCTTCGACCAGGTCTAGCTCAGGGAACCCTGCAGCTCCGCGGCGTGCGAGTTCCGCACGCAGCATCCGCACTGTATCAAGCGCCGCGGCGGGTTGGCCCGCCTGTAACTGCGCCACCGCTATATTGTAGGTGAAATCCTCGATTGCTGGCAGATCATCGCGAGCTTCTGCGCGAACCAAGGCGGCACGGTACTGCGTTATCGCTTCGAGCGGCCGCTCCTGCACATA
>JAFAHH010001030.1 GCA_019237355.1 Acetobacteraceae bacterium
AGCCGTCGTTCATCGCGGGCCTCCAATAAGCTCTGCACCAGGTCGGCCGCCCGGGTGAACAGTACGCGGAAGCGCCGGCGTGTAGCCTCGACTCCCAGTGCAATCGCCAACATGGTCTTACCGGTGCCGATTGGGCCGGCAAGAATGACGTCCTCGGCCTGGCCGATGTACTGGCAGCTTGAGAGTTCGAGTATCTTGGGTCGCGACACACCCTTGAGCGCGGGCCAATCGATCTGTTCGAGAGTTTTTAGGTCGGGAAAACGCGCCTCGCGCAGCAAGCGCCGCGCCGTACTCTGGCGGCGATTGGTGACCTCAGCTTCGAGCAATTCGCGCAGCAGATCCTCATAGGCCCAACCACCGTCGCGGGCCTGACGACAGAGCGCCGGATAATCGCGCATTACCGCGGCCAGTTTGAGTTCCTTGCAATGCTCCATGATTACCGCCGCCTGTGCTGTATCACTCATGGGCTTCCCCGTTAGTCAGCAGCAGGTGGTCGTAATCGGTGGCCTTAGCTGCCTCAATGACAATGTTCGCCAGGCCCTCCGGTACCATGATCGATTCAGGTGACACCGGCGGTGATGGAATAGCGCGTACCCCGGCCTGCTGATGGGCCAGTGCTGCTTCAAGTACTGGCCGCAGCCGCTCTTCACCGTGTTCCTCGAGTGTGCCGAGCAGTTTGGCCAGGACGCGTGCGGCCTCAAGCTGACCATGAGTAGCGGTCAGCAACTGCCACAGACTGCCCCAGGGTTCGCCCAATTCGGCCAACAGCTCCGGCGCGACCTGGCGGACTGCCTGCGGCTTGCGTGCAAGTTCGGGCAGGTAATGGCGATAAACTACCCGGCGGCGGCCGAACCCCACCCGCGGATGGACCACGCTCTCGCCCATACAGACCAGACGGATTTCTTCCACCCCGATGAAAGCGGTGGCACGCAGCCGGGCCCAGCGCGATGGCGTCGAATACCACGCGCCTTCGACCCTGACCAGCGCCCGCGAGCTGATCTCGACCGTAACTGGTTGACTAACCTCCAACGGTGCGGCCGGCAGGAGCAAAAGCTGCGGCTGCTCTTCGTTCCATAACTCGGCGAGACTGCGGCCTTCGGGGTTGCGCCGCTCGGCGAATGCTCGCTCCAGATCAGCAATCAGCCTCTGGGCGATAGCAGTGAGACTCTCGCCGCGCGGCACCGGCGTCATATGCTGCAGCCGGATTCCCTTGCCGCGACTCTCCACGCCGCCTTTGTCGTGACCTTCACCGACGCGGGCAAAACATGGCTCGAATAAGTAGTGGCTGACCAATGCCTCGAAACGTTTGGTCAGCTTGCGCTCTATCCCAACGATCTTGCGCACCGCAGCCGGCAAATTATCGTAGATGCAGCGCCGTGGAACTCCGCCCAGGTAGGCAAAAGCCCGCACGTGACCATCGAGAAAAGCGATGGTGTCGCAGCGCTGATAGAGCCAGACGAACTCACGGCCCGAGTACATCAGCCGCAGCAGAAACTTCCACGCCTTATGCCATTGGCCGTCTAACTCGACCGTGACCTCAAAGAAATCGACCTGGGCTTCATCGCCGACACGATGAACCAGCGGGACGTAAACCTCTAACCGCCGCCGCCGGTGTTCCCGCAGGTATTGGTAAATCGTGGTCAGGCCAACCTGATGGCCTTCTTCCACCAGCGCGCGATAAAGCCGCACCCCGGTCAGCCGTTGTTTGGCGGTCGTGCGCGGTTCCCATTCGGCCACCAGTTCTTCCAGGCGTGACTGCACTTGCGCCCAGATCGGCCGCTGCCGCCGGCGATAAGTCCGGCGCACCGGAACCGATTGGTCCAAATATTTACTGACCGTGTTGCGGCTTAGCCCCAGCTCGCGCGCCACCTGCCGCACGCTCGCGCCTTCACGCAGAATCTTGTGTCGTATCACATGTACTTGATCCATCCGCAGCATCCTCGTCCTCCGGCTCTTGCTGCACGTTGCCGTGCGCTGTGCCGGAGTCTAGGCCCCGGAAGTGGATCACTTTTAGAGCGCAAAACTGCTCAGTTTTTTAGCGCGACATTCATGCATCGGCTCACCGGCGGCGCCGACCTGAGCCAAGTCGACGGCATCAGTTCACAGGCGGCGTTGCAAATCATCGCCGAGATCGGAACCGACATGAGTCGCTGGAAGACCGAGCACCACTTCGCTGCGTGGACCACCCTGGCACCCAACAACCGGATATCCGGCGGACGCCTGCTCGGCTCCCGCACCCCGCCCTCCGCCAATCGCGTTGCCACCATCCTGCGGCGCTGCGCCATGACGGTAGGTAAAACCCAAACCGCGCTTGGCGCCTTTTACAGACGGCTGGCGGCTCGCATCGGCAAAGCCAAGGCCATCACCGCCACCGCCCGCAAG
>JAFAHH010001061.1 GCA_019237355.1 Acetobacteraceae bacterium
AGGGGGCCGGCGTCGCGGATCTCCACCCGATGGCCGAGCCGGGCGAGATGATAGGCGGCGGAGAGCCCGCTCGGCCCCGCCCCGACGATTAGCACCCGCTTGCCTGAAGGCGACTCCTCGACCGGCAGGCGCCAGCCTTCTTTTGCAGCCAGGTCGCCGAGAAAGCGCTCCACCGCGTGGATACTTACCGTGGTGTCCACGTGTTGCCGATTGCAGTTGCTTTCACACGGATGATAGCAGACCCGGCCATGCACGGCGGGCAGGGGATTGTTCTTGACCAAGGTCAGCCACGCCTCGTGGTAGCGACCGATCCGCGCATCGGCGAGCCATGCCTGAATATTCTCCCCGGCCGGGCAGGCCTGGTTACAGGGCGGCAAGAAATCGACATAGATCGGGCGCCGCTCCCGCACCGGCCCAGTGCCCGGCTTCGCGACTAAATCGATGACCGGTGTGAAGTCCGATGATCTCATTGCCATCCCGGAGGTCCCGTCATTCTTTACCGGAGGCGCGCATATATGATTCGCCCCTGGCACCCGTCGCGCAGGAAGAACGTCAAGGGGAGGACGAGCACAATCTCGCCGACCCAGACCAGGTCGGTCTCGCCGAGTGCATGAACGTAAACGCCCCCCTGTATTCTTTCGTTTTCTGGTACGACGCCACGGCTGGATATCGCCATATGCGGCAATATTCCTTTGAGGAGTAAATCGTGCCATTCTTAGCGCGTCTTGGTGTTCCCTCCTTGATCTAGGTCAAGCTTACACGGCTGCTACCCAGCTATTTTGCGCTGCCGTGCGTCCCGCAGGCGGCTATAATACTACGAGCAACATCCGGCTGGCCTGCATGTGGTGCAATGCCGGCCGGTTAACGGCAGGGCTGCATCGCCGCGCTACGGTGTGCCGAGGCCGCTGTGGGCGTGGTGGTACGGCAGCCATTGTGAGATCGTTTCAAGATGCGGCGTCCGAAGCGGGCAGTGAAGCACGCAAATGCGTTGAAGATCCAAATGGCTCGTGAGTCGTTCTCCTCGAACCAGGATTGTTGTTCGGCACGCGGCCGGGTACGGCTCCAACCTATTATCCACTAGAATTGAAAACTGCCCGTCCCGTTCGACCCCCGTGGTGCTGAGGATCTCTTGCACCGAACATTTTCGGCAGGTACTACCGGACTTGGCAAAGGATTGTGAAGATATTTCAGATAGGCGCGTGCATTTGCAGCGTGTTTCCGTTCATCCGAATTGCTCTGCCCTCGCATTGAAGGAACGGCGGGTCAGAGGAGCGCGGCGGCGGCGATCTGGATCGCCCTCTCGGTGATGTTCGAGACGGCCTGCTCCAGTCCGATCTTGGCCACGCGCTTCGCGAGGCTTTGAGCGGAGGGCTTGACGGAGCTGGGAGCCATCACCGGGTGTGGCACCTCGCCTTCCACCGGAGCCCGGGAGAAGCGCTCGAGCGCCCGCATGGCGGCCTTCCGGGATGCAACCGAACCGTCGTGGACGAGGGTCAGGCTCCCTGTTAGCGGGTTGGCCCGGGCGGAGCGGATGCCGGGCAGCTCCGAGAGGCACGCCTCGGCGGCTCCGCAGGCGGCGGCATCGCCCTTCAGGTTGGCTGCTTGGAGCCGGACGCGGCCCGGCACTTCGTGCACGATGTGAAAGACCGGATCGGGTGGCGTCCATACTACCCCGCCACGGAAGCTACCGCGGGCGGCGATCCGGGCCACCCGCGTGGCCTCGATCTCCTGGTGCGAGACTCCCTCGAGTTCGGCCCGTGCGAGCAGGGCGTCGATGACGTTGGCATAGTCCAGGGCGCGCGGAGGCCCTGCGCGCAGATCCCTAAGATCCAGGTCGATCCGGTCGTCGAGCAGGGCGACCAGCTTCGTTGGATCCGTCTCCATCCTCAGGGAACCCGCGACTACCCGCTCTTCGAGTTGGTCTCGGACGATCTTCTCCGCTTTCGCCGACATGCCACCCGCTCCGTTCCAGTATGGATACCGCCCGCCGGTTTCCTTTCCCCCCAGGACGGAGCCGAAAGGGGGCTTACATTAGCTGGACTCCGGGCGTCAAAGCGCATTCTGGCAGTCGAAACCGCTACTGAAAGTGGCCTCGGCACAGGCCTGCTCGTGGCGGCGGATAATACTGGCTGGGCCGCTCGTCCGGCCCGTGCTGAGGGAAACCAGCGATCAGCTGAAAGCTGAACCGGGGACGCCATTGATGTAGGTCAATGCGCTCCTGGCCGCTTGCAGCTTCTCATCTGCAAAACCTAGGTAGCGGGACATGCGAGGGGCAGGCTGGATCCGCTGGTTCGGAACGCTGCGCATGGACGACGTCCGTTGGTCGGCAAGAATGCATCTTTGAGGAACTTTATAACGCACTTACCGCCGAAGCCGGGTGGAAACGGAACCGGTTTTGCGGTCATCTCCGGCCGAAGAACGTACGATGCGAGCAGGTTGGCGATAGCATAGGAGTGATCGTTCATGGCGCTCAAAGATCTTCTGGTCCATCTGGATGGTTCGGAACAATCGAATACTCGCTTGGGGGTAGCCTGTCGTTTGGCGAAGGAGCACGGGGCGCATCTCACCGGGCTTCATGTGACGGAACCACTTCCGGTCGTTGCCCTAGCCGGCGCGGGATTGGGGGAATCGATGGATTTCGGGAGGCTAATAAGCGTGGAGCGTGACCGGACGAGGGGCACAGCGCAGCGGATTGAAGCGAAGTTCCTCGAGCAAATCCGCGGCGATGGCGTTGATGGAAAATTGGAGACCGTCGAGGGCCTAGTCGGCGACACTGTCACCCGGTATGCGCGCTATGCCGACCTCGCGATAGTGGGCCAGCACGACCCGGATCAGTCAGCTCCGGTCACCGGCAAGGAAGTCGCGCAGCAGGTGATGCTCGCGTCCGGGGTGCCGGCGTTGATCATTCCACGAGTGGGCGAGTTTGAAAAGCTGGGCCAATCCATACTGATCGCCTGGAACGCAACCCGCGAATCGGCGCGGGCGCTGCATGACGCGATGCCGCTGCTCGAAAGGGCGCGCGTCGTTACCGTCCTGACGGCCAACCCGCGCGGGGGCATCAGCCAGCAAGGCGAGACGCCCGCAGCCGATGTCGTTCAGCACCTCGCCCGGCACGGCATCAAGGCCACGGCAGTCGATACGATAGGCTCGGAAGCCAGCGTCGGAGACATTTTGCTGAACAACGCAGCCGATGCAGGAGCCGATCTTCTCGTGATGGGCGGTTATGGCCATTCGCGGGTGCGCGAGATCGCGCTCGGCGGCGCCACGCGCACCTTGCTCCGGGAGATGACCCTGCCCGTGCTGATGTCGCACTGAGTCCCTCCGCAGTTGACGGCCCCGGCCTGCAAACTCCACAAGCCGGAGCGTGATGGCGCCATGGGTGATAAGCTCCGATTATGCGGGCCTCCAAGCCCAGGCACTTGGGCTTGCGGAGGCGGCCGGATTAAGCCCGGAGCTGCGGGTCTTGGTGCCGCGTGCGCCTTGGCGCTGGGTGGCGGCCGCGCATTGGCCGGCGCCGCTCGCTGCCGTGCCAGAGCTGCGACCGCCCTGGCCCGGCGTGGTGATCGGGGCAGGAGGGGTCGCGGCAGCCGTTGGCGCTGCCTTGCGGCGGCGGGGCCAGGCCGTGGTCCAGGTGCAGCACCCTCGGATGGATCCGCGGCGCTTCGATGTGGTTGTGGTCAACCGGCACGACGGGCTGACCGGGGCGAATGTGGTGGTGACCCGTACCGCCCTTCATCGGGTTACGCCGGAGCGGTTAGCGGCAGCCGCGGCAATCTGGCGGCCCAGGCTTGCGCATCTGCCGCGGCCTCTCGTCGCGGTGCTGGTCGGCGGCAGCAATGGACGGCTGAACCTTGATGTAGCTGTCGGCCAGGCGCTAGGCGTTCAGCTTGCGGCCATGATCCGGCAGGACCGGATTGGCTTGGCGCTAACCCCTTCGCGGCGCACCGGCCCGGCCGTAACCGAGGCGCTTACCTCGGCCGTCCGCCCGCTGGGCGGCTGGGTTTGGGATGGGGCGGGCGAGAACCCGTATTACGGCCTGCTTGGGCTCGCCGATGCGATTGTCGTGACCCAGGATAGCGTTTCCATGATCTCCGAGGCAGTAGCGACACCGGCGCCGGTCATGGTAGCCGCATTACCCGGCCGCTCGCGGCGGCAAGGGGCGTTCTTGCACGGACTGGTGCAGGCCGGGCGGGTCCGGATGTTCACAGGCCGGCTGGAGGCCTGGCCGGTTGCGCCCCTAAACGACACGCAAGCTGCCGCTTCCGAAGTGCGGCGGCGGCTGGGCTTTTGAGGAAGGACAATGCTGCAAATTCAAACCTTCGACGCCCGCGCAGGCGGCAATGTGCTCTATAAGGCGCTGGCCCACCCGCTGGCCGCGGAGGGGATCGAGCGGCTATATGGGAAGCTCCGGGGAGGGGGGCCGGTCGCGGTCTATGATCCGGAGGGCATCGCCGAGCCTCTGTTCGCCTTAAACCCGGGATTTCCGCCGATAGCCGGCCTTTTTGTACACGATGTTCTGGCGGTCGGCCGGCAGCGGGCGGGGCTCGAGGCGCAGCCTTTGGTGGACCTCCCGGGATCGGGCGCGCGCACCGTTTTGATCGCGGCGTTCGATGCCGGCCGGGTGGTGGCGCGAATGGGGCATTTGCTTCCGCCGGGTGCGGAGGTGGTTACGTTGGATGAGGCGCGGCTGCCGGCTGGTTTGTTGACCAACCCGAAGCGCTACCTTGATAAGCTCAATTTTGCGACGAACTTTGTATTTTTCCGTGACGAGGGCGGTCTTTCCACCCGGCTCGTGACGGCCAATTACTGGGCGGGATATGGCGCTGGCCGGGTGCGGCTGTGGCTGCGGCTCTTCGATGCCGGTGGTGTGGTGCTCGCCACCTGGGAGCAAGAGGCTCCGTCCGGACCCGGCGGCATTGCAATTGACAGCCGCGAGGTTCGGGATCGCTTTGGCCTTGGCCCCTTCACGGGCCAGGTCTTTTTGCATGCCGTGGGCGCGGCCGGGCACGATGTGATCAAATACGCGCTCGATACGTATGCCTCCGATAATGGAGCGAGCCTTTCATGCACCCATGATGCGAATGCCTGGCCGTCGGACCGGTATGCGGGGCTGCCCGCCCCGCGTGAGGACGAACGGGTGGTATTGTGGGTGCAGAACAGCCATGCAACGCCGATCCCCGCGGGCGCAATCGCGCTTGACCGAATGGGGGCGGAGCGGCCGGTTTCCTTCCCGAAGGGTGTCGGACCGTTTGCGACCGTTGCGCTGGACGTGAGCGACCTGCTACCGGATTTGCACTGGCCGGGTCAGATCGAGATTCGGGCGGGACGGCACGTCGTGCGGCCGCGCTACGAGGTGGCGCGGGGAGAACGGGTGCGAATTGCGCATGTGAATGTCGAGCGTGGCGATCTAATTCCCGATCCAATGATCCCCAGTTTGCCCTCGGTGCTGGGGCGGGGTTTCCTGTTGCCTTTCCCCGTGCTCGACCAGGCTGTATTCCGCACCATCGTACAGCCCAACCCGATGGCGCAGAGCCAACGCACTCTGCCCCTGCGGCTTGATGTATTCGACGAGGATGGAACCAAGGTGGACGAGCGGTTCCTGGGGTGCCTGCCGCGCGACCACGATCTCGCGGTGGAAGTGGATGGCACGGGTTCAGGTCACGCCGAACTGGCCTATGATTTTCGGGGCGGTGGCGAGGCGGATGGGTGGATGCATGCCCTGATCCGCTATGAGCACCGCGGCTCTGGCCATGCCGCGGAGACCAGCTTCGGCTCGCATATTTTCAATACCATAATGACCTATAAGGATGAGCCGCAATCCTATGCTGGCCCACCACCGGGCCTTTCGACCCGGTTATTCTTGAAGCTCGGCGACGCCCGCCGGCGGAGCTTTGCGGTGCTGATCTACTGCGCCTCGGCGCCCTGGCACCCGCATTCGAGCACTGCGCTTCTGCTGCATGATGGCGAGGGCAAGGTTATTGCGGAGGAAAACATTTCCATCCCCTGCTCCGGTTCGGCGATGGTTTGGCCGCATAAGGTGTTTGATGGAACGATGTTCCGGCAGGCCGGGCCGCTAGGATATGTATTGGTGCGCGACACGAGGTGCCGGTTATTCGGCTATCACGGCCTGATGGACGAGGCGGGCGGATTCTCGCTGGATCATATGTTTGGGTTCTGAGGGGACTCAAGGATCGCGCCC
>JAFAHH010001109.1 GCA_019237355.1 Acetobacteraceae bacterium
GGGCGCGATCCGAAAGAGGTGCTGCTCGAGCTGATCGGGCCGCCGCGTAAGATCGACCTGCGGGAATCTGTGGGTAAATACGCCAAGTTCTGGAACTACGGCGACCCGGTCGAAACCTACCCGATCGACACCGGGCGGCTCGCACGCGTTACCGAAATCGCCGCGCGGGAGGCGGGCTGGGGCCGCCAGCTTCCGAAAGGCCACGGCATGGGCATCGCGACCCACCGCAGCTTCTTGAGCTACATCTCGACCGTCGTTGAGGTAGCGGTGGACGACAAGGGCAACATCACCGTTCCTACGGTCCACACCGCGGTCGATTGCGGGTTCTGGGTTAATCCCGAACGCATCCGCTCGCAGGTCGAGGGCGCGGCGATCATGGGTCAAAGTCTCTCAAGGTACGGCGAGATTACTTTCAAGAACGGCCGGGCGCAGCAGAACAACTTCAACGACTTCCAGATCATTCGCATCGACGAGGCGCCGATCGATACGCAAGTGCATATCGTGCCCGCCACCTACGACGTGCCCTCGAGCGGCATGGGCGAGCCCGGGCTCCCGCCCTATGCGCCAGCCCTGTGCAACGCCATCTTCGCCGCTACGGGCAAGCGCATCCGCCGGCTGCCGATCCGCGATCAGCTCGCAACCTGATCGCATTGCAACGGGGTACCGGCTGGGTCCCGCCCGGCCGGTACAGATTTTTTACCACAACGATAAGCTCGTAGAGGGAGGAAGCGGATGAACGCCAGACGTTCGGCCTGTGCCGTTGGTTTGGCCTGTGTTGGATTCGGCCTTCTCCTTAGCGCCAGGTTGCCCGTCACCGCAGGCGAGCGCACAGAGATTACCTTTCCCGGCACCCGGGCCTATCCTGAGAGCATCACCGCGACCTCGGATGGTGCGTTATTCGCCGGCAGCTTGGCTGAGGGCGGCATTTTCCGGGTGCCGCCCGGCGCCGCCGCTGCGGAGCGATGGGTCCAGCCGGGCGCGAACGATTCGATGTCCACGCTAGGCGTGTTGGCCGATGAGAAGTCCGGGACGCTGTGGGTCTGCTCCAACAATTTGGGCGCTTTCGGCGTGGTGCCGCCGGGCGGGGCGAAGCCGGTGGCGCTGAAAGCGTTCGACCTGAAGTCGGGCGCGCCTAAAGGTAGCTATCCGCTGCCCGGGGACAAGACTTTGTGCAACGACATGGTGGTCGGATCGGATGGGACGGTTTACGTCACGGACTCGTTCCAGCCGCATGTGCTGCGGCTGAAGCCCGACGGCCGTGCCCTCGAAGTCTGGGCTGAGCATCCGGGTTTCGGCGGTGAGGGTGCGAATCTCGACGGCATCGCCGTCGGCTCGGACGGTCGTGTTTACGTCAATACCTACAGCACCGGGCGGCTATTTCGCATAGAGATGGAAAAGGATGGCAAGGCCGGGCGTATCACCCAACTGCAACCATCTCAGAAGATCGAGCACCCCGATGGCATGCGGGCTTATACGGGGAATGCCCTGCTGATGGTAGAAGGTGCGGGACGCTTCGATATCATCCGGCTCGAGGGCAATAACGCGAAGGTCGAAGTCGTGAAGGACGGTTATAAAGTGCCGGTCTCGGTCGTTCAGGTCGGGAATGTCGCATGGGTATTGGAAGGTCAGCTAAACACTCTTTTCGAGCCCAAGGCCGGTAAGCCGGGTCCCTTCCATGCCTATGCCGTGCCTCTGCCCAAATCCGAATAGAGCGCGACGGCTCGGTCCGAATCGCCGGAGCGCTGAATGGCGCTCCCCAAACCGACCTTTACAGGATCGCATCGTTCATTGCGCGTAGGAAAACGGAACATGATCGTCAAGGCTGGTTTCGTTGGCTGGGTTGCCTATTTTGTTGCGGCGCCAAGTCTTGCCTTGGCAGCCGGAGCAGATATCGAATTGCAGGACGCCTGGACGACCGCGGGCGGCAAAGCCGGAGGCGAGGCGCCGCTCTATATGGCCGTCACGAACCACGGCGATAAACCTGATTCCCTGCAGCGGGTGCGCTGCCCGGTTGCTTGGTCGACCGAGCAACGGGTGACCGATCGCGGCGAGGGTGGGGCGGCAAGCCGTCCGGTCAAATCGATAGCTATTCCCGCGAATGCAACCGTTAAGCTCGCGCCTGGCGAGTCCTATGTCGCTCTGCTGCAGTTGAAGGATCCTCTTCGCGAGGGCGATAAATTTTCATGCTCGCTGGCCTTCAGCACGAGTGGAACGAAAGAAGTCGCAGTCACTGTCCGCGCCCCGAAGGAGAGCGAGGTGGAGGCGAAGTAGAAGGCACAAGCGGATTGGCAGTTTAGAGCGCGATGGCTTGAGGCGGAATCGTCGGAGAGCCGGAATCGCGCTCTGAAAACCAAAGTTCCTAGAGCCGGGTGACCTCACCTAAGGTGATCCCGCTCTAGGGCGCAGCATTACCTCGATGGTGGTGGCCGGCTCGCCGAGGCTACGAGTTGCTCTTGCCTCACCTTGTGCCCGGATCTTCA
>JAFAHH010000591.1 GCA_019237355.1 Acetobacteraceae bacterium
ATCGCGGCGCGGTTCAACGTCTATTACTATCCGATCGTTTCCTCTGCCCGCGCGTTCAACGCGCTCTGGCGCCGTGCCTACCACAAAGCCGCAAGCCTACTGGGCGGTGTCGTTTACGAAGACCCCTGGCTCGCGGGGGGCCATAACGGGCTTTCGAACAGCGAAGACCCGACTAGGCCCGAAGACCCGTACCCGCGCGTCCGCGCACTGCGCAAGCTGATGCGGGACTTTGGGCTGGCCGAGACGCCGATCATCATGGCGGGTGGAGTTTGGTGGCTCGATGAGTGGGAGGACTGGATCGACAATCCCGAGCTCGGGCCCGTTGCCTTTCAGTTCGGCACGAGGCCCCTGCTTACACAAGAGAGCCCTATTGGCGCCGCGTGGAAGCGCAAGCTCCTGACCCTCAAGGAAGGCGACGTGTTCCTAAACCCGTTCAGCCCGACAGGGTTCTACTCGAGTGCCGTCAACAACAAATTCCTTCAGGAGCTGCGGGACCGCAACGAACGCCAAGTCGCCTATGCCACTGAAATGATGGGCGAGCACGTCGCTGCTTTTGGGATCGGCCCGCGGAAGCGCGTCGTTTACCTTACCCACCACGATTTCGATCAAGTGCAAAGGTGGCTGGCGCAGGGCTATACGGAGGCGATGCGCACCCCGGATAGCACACTGATTTTCGTAACACCCGAAAAAGCGCGCGAGATCACCGCGGACCAGATTGCCTGTATGGGCTGCCTGTCGGCATGCCGGTTCTCGAACTGGAGCCAGCAGGAGCCGGCCCACAGCACAGGCAAGAAGGCCGACCCGCGCAGCTTCTGCATCCAAAAAACCTTGCAGACCATCGCCCATAAGAGTGACGATCCGCAGATCGTAGAGCATGAACTGATGTTTGGTGGCCATAATGCGTTCCGGTTCGGCAAAGACCCGTTCTATGCGAACGGATTTGTTCCGAGCGTTCGCCAATTGGTCGAGCGGATACTGACGGGACGGTGAGCAGCAGCGGCCAGCCGGGCTAAGGCCGTTTTATAGGAAGCGGGCGGCTATGAAATCCGACCTGGCTCTACGGATTAAAGAGTCTTGGAATAAGCGGGCTCAAAAAGACCCTTTCTACTACATAGAGACGGAAAACTGGGACGGTGATATCGACCGGTTCTTCGTTCTCGGCGAACAACGGGCGAAAATACTTATCGACCCGATGTTAAGTCAGCTCGCGATCAATGCCGCAGATAAGACTGCGCTTGACCTTGGATGCGGGGTGGGGCGGTTCAGCAGGCCACTTTCAGACCGGTTCGCATCTGAGATCGGCGTTGATGTTTCGGACGAGATGATCCGTCGTGCAAAAGAAGTCAACAGAACCTGGCCCAAGCCCATTGAGTTCCGTGTTGGCGATGGCCTCGTCCTGCCGGTCGACAAGGGCGCCGTGGACTTTGCCTTTTCCTATGAAGTTTTTCAGCATTTTCCTTCCGTGCAGTCTGTGCTCGATGGCTTCAAAGAGATCCGGCGGGTGCTGCACAGCAATGGTTATGGACTGATCCATTGGAAGACCAGCGATCTATCCCGGCCTCTTTGGAGAAACCTCGGCACCAGAATCCCTCAACCTTTGACTGGTTGGCTGGCGCAACTGGCTGGAAAAGACCCCTTGATGATAGATCCAGCATTCCGAGGCACCGCGGTCAGCGAGGAAGCCATCCCAGGCATTTGCTCGGAAGCCGGGTTGTCGATTGTGGGCGTTCTCGGGGATACAACGCATGCTCCCGGAACGCGGGCATTTGTGATCGTGCAGCCGAGCAACGGGAACTGACGTTAGAGTAGGCACGCCCGGTGCGATGTCCCCGAGCCTAAGCAGGGGACGTGTTGCTAGAGCATAATGCCTTCAGGTGAGCAATGATGGTCCGGGGGTTTGCGTTGAGAGTGCGATTCAGGCTTTCCGACACTCGGGCCCCCAATCCGGGAGCCGCGCAAATTACGACCCGCTGCTTGCCAATTGTGAACGACTCCGCCTCAAGCCATCGGGCTTTACACCCATTCCACCGAACTGAGCCCGTCAAGTGACTGGACAGCATCCAATTCGCTGCGGGCCACGCTCTCGATCTCCTCGGCGATATTGGGCCAGTTCAGTGCTTCATTGACGCGCTTACCGGCAGCAATCTGGCGCGAGCGCCGATTGCTGCTCGGACCACGCCAGAATGTCATCGTCGTAGTTAGCCATGGACATCATCGCTGTTACGCCCGCGACAGGGCCGCGGAACTACGGCAGCACGAATATTCCGCGGCCCAGCATACGGCCCAATGCTTATTTCGGCCGGTTTTCGATCAGATCGCCGACAACTGCCGGGTCGGCGAGCGTCGATGTGTCACCCAGGCTATCGATCTCATTGGAGGCAATCTTCCGCAATATGCGCCGCATGATCTTGCCGCTCCGGGTCTTCGGCAGGCCCGGCGCCCAATGCAGAGCGTCGGGCGTGGCAATCGGCCCGATCTCGCGGCGAACCCAGGCGACCAGCTCCTTGCGAAGCTCCTCGCTCGGCTCCTCCCCGGCAATCAGGGTGACATAGGCATAGATACCCTGCCCCTTGAGCTCGTGCGGGAAGCCGACGACCGCCGCTTCGGCCACCTTGGGATGGGCCACGAGGGCACTCTCGACCTCAGCGGTGCCCATACGGTGGCCAGAGACATTGATCACATCATCCACCCGGCCAGTGATCCAGTAGTAGCCGTCGCCGTCACGCCGGGCACCATCGCCCGAGAAGTACCGGCCCGGGAAAGTGGTGAAGTAGGTCTGGATGAAGCGCTCGTGATCGCCAAACACCGTGCGCATCTGACCGGGCCAGCTCTCCTGGATGCACAGATTGCCCTCACCTGGGCCTTCGATCACGTTGTTATCCCCATCGACCAGCGCGGGGATCACACCCGGGAGCGGCAAGGTGGCGGAGCCAGGCTTGAGCTTTGTCGCGCCCGGAAGCGGGCTGATCAGGATGCCGCCGGTTTCCGTCTGCCACCAGGTGTCGACAATGGGGCAGCGCCCTTCGCCAACGACGTTATGATACCATAGCCAGGCTTCCGGATTGATCGGCTCGCCCACGCTGCCCAGAACTCTCAAGCTCTTGCGTGAGGTTTTCTTCACCGGCCCCTCACCTTCTCGCATCAAGCTGCGGATGGCGGTCGGCGCGGTGTAGAAGATGTTTACTTTGTGCTTATCAACCACCTCCCAGAAGCGAGAGTTGTCTGGATAATTGGGGATGCCCTCGAACATCAAGGTGATCGCGCCGTTGGCGAGCGGGCCATAGACGATGTAGGTGTGGCCGGTCACCCAGCCCACATCGGCGGTGCACCAGTAGACTTCGCCGGGGTGGTAATCGAAGACATATTCATGGGTGTAGCTCGCCCACACCAGATAGCCACCCGTCGTGTGCAACGCCCCTTTCGGCTTCCCTGTGCTGCCCGAGGTATAGAGGATGAATAGCGGGTCCTCGGCATTCATCGGTTCAGGCGGGCAATCCGAAGACGCCTTCGCGACCACTTCTTCCCATTTGTGGTCCCGGCCGCTGTGCATTGGCACCTGTGAGCCGGTTACGGTCGCAACAATTACATGTTTCACACCGGGACAGGTTTTCAACGCCTCGTCAGCGTTGGTCTTCAGCGGCACTTTGCGCCCGCCGCGGCGGCCCTCATCGGCCGTGATCAACACCTCGGCGCCGCAATCCTGCACCCGCTGCGCAAGACTATCCGGGGAGAAGCCGCCAAATACGATCGAATGGATGGCGCCGATGCGCGCGCAGGCAAGCATGGCAACAGCCGCCTCGATCACCATGGGCAAGTAAATCGAGACCCGGTCGCCCCTTTTGACCCCCAGCCCCTTAAGCACGTTAGCGAGCCGGCAGACTTGCTCGTGTAATTCCCGGTAGGTGACAGTTTTAGACTGATTGGGGTCGTCGCCTTCCCAAATGATCGCGGGCTGATCGCCCCTCTGCGCGAGGTGTTTATCGAGGCAGGTGGCCGAGGCATTCAGCACCCCATCCTCGAACCATTTGATCGAGACGTTTCCAGTGAAGCTCGCATTTTTGATTTTGGTCGGGAACTTAATCCAGTCGAGCCGTTTGGCCTCCTGGGCCCAGAACCCGTCAGGGTCACGGTTCGCCCAGCTCGTCATTTCCTGAAATTTGGCTTCGTTTACCCGCGCATGCTGGGCGATCTCGGGCGGGACTTGGAAGACCTCTTCCGGCATAGTGTTCCCTCCATGGGTTTGTGGAGCTGAGTCAGGGCAAAATTGGAGCGCCGCTGGGCTAGAGGCAAGCACCGGCTCGGGTTGAGTTTGCACCGTGAAATGAAACCACCGTTTGTGGCGGTCTCTTGCAAGCACATCGTCAAGCTCAGGGACGGGCATCAGCCGGCACCAACCGCAGCGAGCATGATCTAGCAGCCGACATACCTCCGAGTGCCTGCCGTATCATTCGACGCGGACGTTCAAAACGGATGCCTAGGAAACAAATGCCGCGAGCGAAGCCGCGATCCATGATCTCCTGAATCTATGGGAAATGGTGAAGCAAGCGTGTAAGGCAAACGTGAACGGCGATCCGGCCGCCCTCTTGCGCGACGAACACGACTGTCGCCCGGCGTCCTGGCACGACGCCGGGAAGGACTAGTCGGCTGTAAGCTCGTTGCTAATCACAAAGCCCACCCCCATGCCGCTCAGATTTCTTCGCGCCGCATCAAGCGTGGTCGTGCCATCCTGGCCAGGCAGTCCAATCCCGCGGCACGCGTCTTCGATCACGACCACTTCAAACCCAAGCCGGACCGCATCCTCAGCCGACCAGGCTACGCAGAAATCGGTCGCCAATCCCGCTAAAAACACTCGCCGAAAGCCCCGAGCCTGCAGCCAAGCTGCCAGCCCGGTTGTGGTTTTCCGGTCATTCTCAAAAAAAGTCGAGTAGCTATCAAGCTCCCGCCTAAATCCCTTACGAATGATCACTTCCACTTTCGCAATATCCAGTTCCGGATGGAACGCGGCATTACGGCTACCCTGGAGCGCGTGATCTGGCCACAGAATCTGCGGGCCATACGGCATTTGTATCGTCTCGAACGGCTTCCGGCCTGGATGGCTGCTGGCGAAAGAAGAATGACCTGGCGGATGCCAGTCCTGGGTGGCGAAGGCGTGATCGAAACACCCGGCCAACACGCGGTTGACAACCGGCACGACCGCATCGCCTTCAACCACGGCCAATTCCCCGCCGGGCATGAAGGTGGGCTGAACGTCCACAACGCCCATAATGTCGGTCGCAGGATCAATTCTCATCTGGACCTCCTCGAAGCAGGCCGCCCCTCCTCGGCCTTCCCGGAAGCCGCCGGGGTCTTCGCCGGGTAACGGCACCAGGGTGCGCCAGCACACCGCCAGCATTCGGGACGCCTGGCCTTACACACATAGCGCCCGTGCAGGATCAGCAAGTGATGCGCCTCACGGAGCATTTCGGGCGGGACACGCCGAATAAGCCGCTCCTCCACCTCGAAAGGGCTCTCGCCGTGGGCGAGGCCGGTCCGGTTGGCGACCCGGAAAACGTGCGTGTCCACAGGCATGGTGCTTTGGCCGAAGGCCACATTCAGCACCACGTTGGCGCTCTTGCGCCCGACGCCGGGTAACGCTTCGAGCGCCTCGCGGGTATCCGGCA
>JAFAHH010000143.1 GCA_019237355.1 Acetobacteraceae bacterium
ACTTGAGGATATGATCAACAACGTTATCGCGCCACTGAAAGCCTCTTACGGTTCTACATTTGGTGGTGTCACGGGTTGGGAGTTGTCATTAGATCAGAGTGGCGCTTGGGCGAACGGGATCGGACAAGCACTTGGCGCAAGTGCCAGCCCCAATCTTTTTGTCTTCTACCAGGGGAAGGGCGACAGCGGAGGGCTTTGGTACACGGTTTCCGGCGATAGCATAAACTGGAACCAACATCCGCCAGTTCCGAACCTAGGTATGTCGGGCTCACCCTCGGCAGTACTCTGGCAGGGTGGTATTCAGGTTTTCTTCCAGGGAGCCAATAACGACGGACAGCTTTGGCGCACGTTTTCCTCCGATGGCAACAACTGGGGCAAGTTGCGTGCGTCAAGTTCAGCAAATTGGTCACGGGATGGGGATGGTTAAGCTCAGATCAAAATCAGCATCCCTTTGTTCGATCGGAAACGACCATCCCTTCGTCCCGACCTGGCCTATTTGCGGAGCACCGCGCGCAGCGGCAGTCAAGGATGCCGCCGCCTTGGCGTCGGCACCGGCGGAGCCGGCGCGCAGCGTCCTTGACCGAGTAAGCACGGTGCTAGGCTGAACGGGTCGGTGGTTAGGCGGCACGGCGCAGCGCTTCCTTTTTGTGCTCACGCAGATCGTCCATATTGAGGTAGCGATGCTGCTCAAGCCAGTTCTCGTGAGTTTCGACGGCCAGCGCTCGCACCAGTCGCAAGCAGCTCTCACCATTGGGGAAGATGCGCACGACGTGGGTGCGGCGCTTGATCTCCTCATTGAGGCGCTCCAGCATGTTGGTCGACTTGAGATGCTTATGGTGCTGACGCGGCAGCCGATAAAATGTCAGCGTCTCGTCGATGTTCTCCTCAACCCAGCCGGTCAACTTGGGATATTTGCCTGACCATCTGGCGAGCCAAGATGCGAGATCGCGACGCGCCTCGGGGAGGTCACGTCGGTCATATAGCCAGCGCCGCTCCTGCAGGCAGTCGTCGTCGACGCGGCGCGGCACGTAGTCGAGCGCGTTTCTGAGGAAATGCACATAGCAGCGCTGGTAGGCCGCCTCCGCCAGAACCTCACGCAGCGCCGCCCGGAGCCCGGCGTGATCGTCGGCCACGATAAATTCCACGCCGTGCAGACCACGCCCCTTTAACCCGAGTAGAAAGTCCCGCCAGCTCGACCGGCTCTCGCGGTTGGCGAGCTCGACCGCCAACACCTGGCGGCGGCCATCCCAGTCGATGCCGATCGCGATCAGCACCGCCTGGCTGGCGATCACACCGGCTTCGCGCACCCGCTCGTAGCGCGCGTCGAGGATCAGATAGGGGAAGGCTTCGGCCAACGGGCGGGCGGCAAATTGGGCCAGGCTCGCATCCAGCCGCTGATTCATCGTGCTGATCGAGGAAGCCGAAAAACTATGGCCGCACAGCTTCTCGGTGATCGCTGTCACTTTGCGGGTCGAAACCCCTTGCACGTACATCTCCGCCAGCGCCGCCACCAGCGCCCGTTCCGAGCGCTGATACCGTTCGAACAGCTCGGTGGAAAACCGTCCCATCCGGTCCTGCAGCACCCGCAACTCCAGCTTGCCGATCCGCGTGATCAGCGTCCGGCCGTAGTGTCCCGACCGGTATCCTCGCCGCCCGGCCGTTCGCTCTCCCTTCTCGGCGCCCAGCGTTTCGGTCATCTCGGCTTCGAGCACCTCCTCGAGCGCGGTTCGAACCAGCGCCCGCAGAAACTCCTCGTCGCCCGTCAGCAGGGCTTTCACATCGATTGTCCCAGATTTAACTTTCTTGCCGGTCATGGTGTGCATCCTCGCCAAAGGATCCGGTGATTGCCCAATCACCCGCATACCATGACCAGCCGCCTTCACCGGCTTTTGCTGAACCTTCCAGACGCTACCCGGCGGAGCCGGCGCGCAGCGTCCTTGACCGAGTAAGCACGGTGCTCCGCAAATAGGCCAGGTCGGGACGAAGGGATGGTCGTTTCCGATCGAACAAAGGGATGCTGATTTTGATCTGAGCTTAACCAGTCCCCATCCCGTGACCAATTTGCTGAACTTGACGCACGCAACTCTTCTGCTGGCTGCGCGACGCGACCTTTACCCTACTGGCGCTGATGAACTGCGGCTGTTATGACGAGGCCGAAGCGTGGCGAGCATGGCTGTTGCGCGCATTGGCCGGCGATCCCTCGCAAGTACAGATTATGTATGGGCTCGCCGGGGAACACCGGCTGACCGAATGGGAGCTTCCCTGGCTTGCCGGGTATCAGGGCGCCAGACCTTGTCCCACATCGCGCTGATCAACACCGCCCACAATTTGAGCCAGGCGCAGAAGCCCGCCGAACAACGCTCGGGGAACTCCCCACAGCACGACCGAGATGCTATCGCGCCCCGTCGATCGGGTGATCGTTGATTTCCGGCTTGCAGTCGGGAGGAAACCGCTTTCTGCGGAGTCCAGTAGGCACTGTCCCCAG
>JAFAHH010000248.1 GCA_019237355.1 Acetobacteraceae bacterium
CGGATCGAGGGGCTTCGGGTGGTTCACAAGGAGGGCGGCAAGTCTGGAGTGTTCAGGCAGGCTTGAGAGCAGATCGCGCCCGACTGGAAACGCTTGCGGTACCAGGAGCGCATGACCGGGTTCCCATCGCGCCAATGCGGGAACCGAATCTGCTCGCAAGTAATCTAGCAGGCTGCGGAAAAGCGTTGAAGTCGGTCGTTCCTAAAGCCCCGAAAAGACGGCCAGGGGCTTTGCCCGTGGACCCCAGCAAAGGCAGAGCCTTTGCAATCCAATCACTTAGTGGATGGGTCTGAGGCCTTTCGGCCCCCGTTATGCGAACAGCATGCTCGTCACGCGAGGAGCGTGCTCTTCGCACGACGCATGACGGGTCCAGGGCAGAGCCCTGGCCTTCCTTTTTCAGCAGACTGCTAGATGAGGTGACTGGCCGGCCGCCAGACTAGGCGCTTCGGGCGTGCTGCAATCGAAGCAGCACGACATGGAACTGAGCCTATGCGACCTGCTGCGCGGCACTTTGGGCCGAAGCTGGGAGCGACTAGCCGCACTGCTTCGCCGGGCGGGCATTATGGCCTATAAAGAAATTAAGTAGTGAGCTTGCCTCACAAATGAGCCTTCGTCCATAACGGCCAGGACGGTTGCTTATGATACCAGGGAGTAAATATGCTCGCGCTGCTTGGGGCGCTCGCCGTCGTGGTCCTATTGGCGGTGATCATCTTCAACCTGCTCTCCCCGCTGGTCGCGTTAATCGCCGTGCCAGTCGCAGCGGCGTTGATCGGCGGGTTCGGTCTCGCAACAAGCAAGTTCATCCTCGCTGGCATTGCCGCTATCGCGCCGGTCGCGGGCATGTTCGTGTTCGCGATCCTCTATTTCGGCATCATGACCGATGCCGGAATGCTGGACCCAATCATTGCCCGCATCCTTCGCATCGTAGGCGCGCGCCCGACCCGCATCGTCGTCGGCACCTCGCTGCTGGCGCTGTTGATCCATCTCGATGGGTCGGGTGCGGTCTGCTTCCTTGTGACCATTCCGGCCATGCTGCCGCTTTATGAACAACTTGGCATGGACCGCCGCATCCTCGCCTGCGCCACCGCGATGGCTGCTGGCGTGAATTTCCTTCCCTGGACTGGCCCCACCCTACGCGCGGCAGCGGCGCTGAAAGTGCCCGTCAGCGCGATCTTCCAGCCGATGATTGTCGTTCAGCTCGTGGGCCTCGCTTACGTCTTCGGCATCGCCTGGATGCTCGGGAAGCGCGAAGAGCGACGCCTTGGCTTGTCCGCTGCGAGCGCAGGCGCGGTTCCCATAGGCGCCAGTCCAGTGCAGCCGCGTTTACCGGCCGTGCGCGAACTGACCCCCGAAGAGGCCCGGTTGCGCCGGCCTCGCCTGTTCTTGCCCAACCTCATCCTGACTATTGCAATCATGGTCGTCATGATCGGCGGGTGGGTCGACCCCGTCGTCATGTTCATGATCGGCACGGTGCTCGCTTTGATCATCAATTACCCAAATGTGGCAGAGCAGCGGGCACGTGTGGATGCGCATGCCAAAGCCGCGCTGCTCATGGCGAGTATCCTGTTTGCGGCCGGTGCCTTCACCGGAATCATGACCGGTACTGGCATGCTGAACGCTATGGCGCAGACGGCTGTTTCGTATGTGCCGCCGAGTATGGCACGGCATATACCTGTCGTACTCGGCTTGTTATCGATGCCTCTGAGCCTTCTCTTCGATCCAGACTCGTTCTACTTCGGCGTGCTGCCGGTCGTGGCCGAGGTTACTCAGCGCCTAGGCGGGGAGCCAATTCATGTTGCCCAGGCCGCGCTGCTCGGCCAAATGACCACTGGCTTCCCGGTGAGCCCGTTGACGCCGGCCACCTTCTTGATCGTAGGCCTGGCCGGCATCGAGCTCGGGGAGCACCAGCGGTTCAGCATCCCCTATTTGTTCGGTGCCTCGGTGCTCATGACCATCGCTGCTGTCGCTTTCGGGATTCTGCCGTTCTGAGGGAGAGAGACTGGGATGCGAACCATTCGGATTGGCTCTGGTGCTGGTTATTCCGGCGACCGGATCGAGCCTGCGGTGGAGCTGGCGGAGCGGGGCGACATTCAGTATCTCGGCTTCGAGTGCCTGGCCGAGCGCACCATCGCGCTTGCCCAAGGGGAGAAGCTGAAGAATCCAGAGTCCGGCTTCGACCCCCTGCTGGAAGCGCGCATGCAGGCGGTGCTGCGGCCCTGCGCCGAAAAAGGCATTCGGATCATCACCAATATGGGAGCGGCTAATCCACAAGGCGCGGCCCGGGTAACCGCGGCCGTCGCGGACCGCTTGGGGCTGCGCGGGCTGAAAATCGCCGCGGTAAGCGGGGATGATGTCTTGGACCGGGTGCTGCGGGACGGCGATTACGCGCTGCTGGAGCGTCCGGGCACGGTCGCCTCGCTGGGGGACTCTATCCTATCCGCCAATGCCTACATGGGCGCTGCCGGAATCGTCCAGGCGTTGGGTGGTGGCGCCGATGTCGTGATCACCGGCCGGGTCAGCGATCCCGCGCTGTTCTTGGCGCCCCTGATTCACGAATTCGGCTGGGAATGGGACGACTGGGACCGGCTCGGGAAAGGCACGGTAGTTGGGCATGTGCTGGAATGCGCTGGCCAGGTCACCGGCGGCTACTTCGCCGATCCTGGGTATAAGGATGTGCCGGATCTCGCCCGGCTAGGCTTTCCCCTGGCCGAGGCGGCCGAGGATGGCTCGGCGGTTCTGACCAAGGTGGAAGGTTCAGGCGGCCGGATTACGGTAGCCACCTGCAAAGAGCAGCTTATGTACGAGCTGCTCGACCCGGCCAGTTACCTCCAACCAGACGTGGTTGCCGACTTCTCCTCGGTGCGCTTTGCGGAGACCGAACCGAACCGGATCGCCGTCTCGGGCGGCACGGGACGCGAGAGGCCGGACACGCTGAAGGTTTCTGTAGGGTACCTCGACAGCTATGTCGGCGAGGGACAGATTTCGTATGCTGGCGCCGGGGCGGTCGCCCGCGCGCGGCTTGCGCTCGAAATCGTTCGCGAGCGGCTGAAGCTGACCCGGGTTGCAACCACCGAAACGCGCTTCGAGCTGATCGGCGTCGATGCGGTCCATAAGGGTGGGCTCTGCGCGGACCCCGCCGAAATCCCGGAAGTGCGCATCCGTGTCGTTGGCCGGACCCAGAGCCTGGCCGAAGCCGTGCGCATCGGTAATGAGGTCGAATCGCTCTACACCAACGGCCCGGCCGGCGGCGGCGGCGCCTGGAAGCAGGCGCGGCAAGTCGTCGCCGTGGTATCCACGCTCATTCCTCAGGACAAAGTTGCAGCCGCAGTAAGTTACGAGGTGACATGAAATGAAGCTGCGCGAGCTGGCCCACGCCCGAACCGGCGACAAAGGGGACACATCCCAGATTTCGGTGATCGCCTTCGATCCGGGCGACTACGCATATCTCGCGGAGCACGTGACCGCCGACCGGGTGCGGGCGCATTTCGGCGAGATTGTCCAGGGGAAGGTCCTGCGTTACGAGCTACCCGGCCTCGGAGCCTTGAACTTCGTGCTGGAGGGGGCGCTTGCCGGCGGCGTCACCCGTTCGCTTTCGCTCGACGCCCATGGAAAGTGCTTGAGCTCGGTTCTGTTGGAGATGGAGGTCCCAGAGCGGCAGTAGCGCCGATACCGCGAGTTTGGTTTCCTAACCCTCATTTCTTCCCGAACGGAAAAGCCTTGCCGAGTTACTCATCGACATCCGAATCAGGGCGCGCCAGACGCACAGCCCAGAGTCCGAAACTGGACGCTTCCGAATCAAGGGGGTGCGATCGCCCAATTGAGCAATGCGCTGAAAGCTCAGGGACGGACCAACCCGCAGTGGTCGCCTGCAACGAGACCGGCTCTTCGACCTATGTACTGGTCTGCGAGCATGCTTCCAACTACATTCCGCGGGAGTACGGCGGCCTTGGCCTTCCACCGCAGGACCTGGAGCGCCACATCGCGTGGGATATTGGGGCCGCCGCCCTGGCGCAGCAATTGTCCTCCCTGCTGGATGCCCCTTTGTTCGTGTCCGGCTATTCGCGCCTCCTGATCGACTGCAATCGGCCGCCACTCGCGCCAACGAGTATCCCGGTGCGGAGCGAAGCCACCGAAATTCCTGGAAACCGTGACCTCGACGAGGCTGAGCGGGAGAGGCGGGCGGCGGCTTACTTCTGGCCCTTTCAGACCCGTATCGCACGGGCACTCGACGAGCGGGCGGCCGCCGGCCGGCCGACGGCCCTTCTCGGCATCCACAGCTTCACGCCCATCTTTCTCGGCGTTCAAAGGCCCTGGCACGTCGGCGTGCTCTACGCGCGGGCGGCAGCGTTCAGCCAAGCCCTCATCGCACGGCTTGCGGCCGACCGGGCTCTGGTCGTGGGTGATAATCAGCCTTATCGGGTCACGGAGGAGGAGGACTATACCGTGCCCGTCCATGGCGACGCCCGCGGCATTGATGCGGCGGGGATCGAGGTACGCCAAGATCTTCTCGCTACCACTACCAGCAAAGGCGTTGCCGAATGGGCATCCCGCCTTGCCGCGGCCCTATCCGATCTGCAGCCCGGCGCTAGAGCGGGATGACTTTAGATAAAGTCATCCCGCTCTCGGATCCTTGGTTTTCAGAGCGCGATTCAGGCTTTCCGACGATTCCGCCTCAAGCCATCGGGCTCTAGAGCATTTCCGTTAAGTTGAAACAGCGGCATAGCCTGAGTTCGCCAGATAGTTGGCACACTCCTCAGCCGTGAATGCGTCAAGCAATTCGCCGATCTTCTT
>JAFAHH010000303.1 GCA_019237355.1 Acetobacteraceae bacterium
AAGGCTCTCGACCTTATGGAAAAATTCGAACGCAACGCCGCGTTGCCGGAGCACGCGGTAAAGGGGCGTGAAGACGGTATCTCCCATGCCCGCCTGCATGGTCCAGAAGAGCGCACCCTTATAGGTGAGCATCAAGCGCATGAGGCCGTGAGTGGTGGTGCCGGCGGCAAGTGCGGGGCGATTTGTGTTGCCTCCGGCAAAGCCAAATACATAGTCATAGGTCGCTCGCACTGCGGGGGAACTAAGCGTGCTCACATGCGCCCCATGCCGCCGGAGCCAATCGCGCCATTCCTCGTCATCGGCGGCCGCGAAGCCGCGAAAGATCAGCCCATCCGTGATCATGCCGGTGATGGTCGCCAAGCCTAGGTCCAGGAGCTGCGAGATGCGGCGGAAATCGTCGTCGCTGATCTCGAGATCGGGATGAAGCACCTGATCCGCTCGCAGCGCGCGAATAAGCCGCCAAACCTGCAGGATCTGCATAGGGCTAAGCGGGCCTAGGCGCGCTGCATGCTGGGCGAGGGCGTACGCGTCATGCAAAACCGTGCCCCCCGTGTCGCGGAAAAGCTCGTTGGCTTCGGTGGCCCGAGCCCGCAACGTGGGGTGGCGCGGTGCTCGCAGCGCTGGTTGGGCAGCCGCTACGGCTGCGCGGGTGGTGAGCTTCCGGCGGGCCGGATGGGTGGCAAGTGCCGATTGCAGGCGCGGCGATGCATGGGGCAGGAGCGCGATCATCCCAGCCAGCAGCTCCGGCAGGTATTGGTGCGGATGCGCTGGGACGAAAGGATCGCCTTCGCCGGGCGTCGCGGCATTACGCCAGGTATCGATGTTCCAGCTCTTCCAGGTGCCCCCGGTGTTGTCTTCGAGAGTGACGAGACTGTGCGGCTTGAACGCATCATCGATTGTTGCCAGCGGCGAGCCGGGAGGCCGGCCAAGCTGAGCATAACAGTTTCGCATGATACGGAACGCATTCTCGTAGAACCCGGCCCAGACATGCAGGCCATGCTCTTCGATCCGCTGGCCGAATTTGGCGTTGCGCCCGCTGGCGCCTTTGCCTCCTAAGCGCCAGCCCATTTGATAGACAGTGATGTCGTACAGATCCTGCCAATCGGGACTTTGCGTGAGCGCCCACGCGGCGCAGAGCGAGCCGGTGCCGCCCCCGAGTATGGCGATCTTGCGCTTGGGGGGCAGGTTCCAGCGCAGGTTTGCCCTTTGGGCGGGCTGATCGGAACGCGGCCGCTGGCTACGGGTTGACCGCACCTCGATCCACTCGCGCGGCAACGGCGGTGTCAGGTGCCAATGCGAGGTCATTTGGAATGCCGCGGGAAGTGAATCGAGGCCGGAAGCGCTGTAGGTTCCGCCGCCGAAATTTGGCGCGGCCTCCGGGGCGAGGGTGAGATCGGCTGTAATGGGCGCGACGGTCCTAACTTTATGAAGGCGGAAGGAAAGCACCGAGCCGATCTCGACGCCGGGCATCGGCTCGGCCAACAGCGGTTGGTTCAGCAAGCGCTCGATTGAACTCCACCCCGGACATGTGTGGGGCGGACGCCCGGCCCCTTGCGGGGTGAAGCGCGCTTCGGCAAGGAGCTGGCTATCATCGAAGCCGGTAATCGTATACTGGCCGGATCGGGCTCTGATTTGGGCGAGTTGCTTGGCGTAGCCGTAGAGGAATAACCCGGCGAGCACTGGGGGCAGGCGGTCTAGCCATAGCCGGGGCAGGTAAGCGAACGGCCCCTCATACGCATAGCCCATTTCGCATGCGTAGACGTCCGGCACTGCGATGACCGCCTCGTCGTAATTCCACCCCGGCAAAGGCCAAACGCTCGGCCGGACATCATCCTGGCGGCCAAAGAAAAAGACGACGGGATGCTTCGATTCAAGGCCGGAACCGAGCTCCAAGGGGGGCGGCAGCATCCTTTGGACCAATGCGGTATCGAGCAGCAAAACGGCCACACTCGCCTCGTAGGTTCCCCGGCCGTGAACGGGGAAGTGAGGCCAGGCTGGGCGAATCATTCCCAGCTCTAGCCTGGGCTCTCGGCCGGCCAGAGCTTCAGGCCAGGAGGCCGCGAAGTGCTTCAATCTTGCGGCCGCCCGGCCGGGCAATGCGTTCGGGTCGCGTCGGATCAGCCGGTTCAGCGTGCTCGCCGCAACATGGCCCGCCCACGGACCGATCTGCAGCAAGGAAGGGGGCGTTCTGGGCATGAACTGGTTCCGTGCTTGGGGCGAGAACTCTATGGTGCTCGTGTCCGGTCAACTTAGAAAGCGGGATCGGCGATACTTGACACGACACGGCCTCGCCCGCGCATAAAGACCGATGCGTACCATACGGATTTCGTTCGTTTTTCTGCTCCTGCTCGTTTGCCAGACTGGGATCGCCCAAACCGTCCAGAGCCGGTTTATCCTGACCAGCGATGGGGTCCGGCTGCACTATCTGGAAGCGGGGCGGCGGCATGCCCATACGATCCTCTTCGTGCCCGGCTGGACGATGCCTGCTTGGGTCTATGGGCCGCAGATTACGTATTTTGCCCGCAGCTATCACGTGATTGCGCTCGATCCGCGCGGCCAGGGAGAATCGGAGGCGCCCCCTACAGGCTATGAGCCGAATAGGCGGGCTCAGGACATCGCCGAGGTCATCGCGAATGCGGGTGGGCGGCGGCCGGTGGTGGTGGTGGGCTGGTCCCTCGGGGTTCTGGACACCCTCGCCTATGTCCGGAAATACGGTGATGCGCGGCTTGCAGGACTGGTGCTGATCGATAATTCGGTGGGCGAGGACCCACCGCCGGCGCCGCATCGGTATCAACGCTCCGCCCCTGTACCGCACGATATTTACATGCGCCGCTTCGTGCGTAGCATGTTTCGCAAGCCGCAGCCTGAAGAGTATATCGAGAGCCTTACTGAAGCGGCGCTGCGGACCCCGGAATTTGCGAGCGCCGAGCTGCTGGCGTATCCGGTGCCCCGGAGCTATTGGCGGGAAGCGATCTACTCCACCCTCAAGCCGATCCTTTATGCGGTCCGGCCGGGCTTTGCGGGCCAAGCGGAGAATCTCACCCGCCGGCATCCCTCGGCCGAATCGGTCGTGTTTGCCGATGCGGGGCATGCGTTGTTCATCGACGAGGCGGCGCGCTTCAATGCGACTATGGAGGACTTCATTCACCGCCGGATCTGGCCATGAAACGATTCTTACCGCTGTTTTTTGTTTCGTTCACGGCGGTGGGGTATGAGATCGCGCTGACCCGCTATTTCGCCGTGGCCAAATGGTCCGAATATGGATATTGGGTGATTTCTATCGTCATGGCTGGGTTTGCGCTCAGCGGGGTGGTGCTGGCCCTGTGCCGGGACTGGTTCGTGCGTCACAGCGCGGTCTTGATGGCGGCGCTGCCGGCTGCGCTTCTGGCAGCCGCGGCGCTTGGTTTCTTCTGCACCATCATCAATCCTTTCAATCCGCTGCAATTGCAGAATCCGGCGACCTTCGCCTCGCAGCTTTGGAACATTGGGGGCTATTACGCCGGCCTGCTGCCGTTTTTCTTCCTGGCCGGGTTGTTCATCGGCCTAAACTTTGTGTTGAACGCGGGCCAGATCGGGCGCGCCTATGGCTACGACCTGACCGGTGCTGGAGCGGGCGCCCTCGTGGTTCTGCTTCTTATGTTCCTAGTGCCCCCGTTCCGGCTGGTTCCGGTATTGCTGGCGGCGTTGTTGGGTGCGGCGGTTTTTGGTCTGTCTCACCGGCGCCTGGGTTTGATCGCGACCGGGCTGGTCTTTATCGCGGCCGAGGCATTGTTACTGCTGGGCCCTCAGGCGAGCTATAATGATTTCAAAGCGATCTATGCCCCCCTGCACACGCCGGATGCGCGGATTGTGGCGCGGGTGAATAGGCCCAGCGGCGAATACCTGCTGCTGGATGATTTCACTGAGCGCGTCGATACCGATATTTCGAACAATGCCGCGATGCTTGGCCTGCACGGTCCACCTCAGACCTTCGGGCTTTACCGGGATGGCACGCGGATTGCCGCCTTGCCCAAGGGCGACCGGGTGGATGTGGGATATGCCGGAGCGACCCTTGGGGCATTACCTTACGAAATCCTACGGCACCCGCGCGTGTTGCTCGTCGGGGCTTCGGGCGGATTCCGGGCGGCTGAGGCCCAGGCTTTGGGTGCGCGGCAGGTTCAGGTGCTCGAGCCCGAGCCTGTGGTGCGCGAGGCTATCCGGCACGGGCTTGGTCCTGCCGGGCCTACCCCGCGGCAGGCGGCGGCCGGTGCCATTTCGGGCGCGAGCCCGATTGCCGCAGCACGTGCCGGCGGACCCTATGAGCTGATCGATATTGCGCCCGACTTCCTGGATTCGGCCGAGGCCAATGCTTCAGCCCTGACCGCGGACGCCATCACCGGGTATTTGCGCCATCTGCAACCCGGTGGGATTGTCTCGATCCCGGTCTCCATCCGGGATTTCCCAAGCTACGCGATCCGCATGCTGGCGACGGTCCGAGCCGCACTCGTGGGGGCCGGTATAGCCGACCCCGCCCAGCACGTTGTCGCGTATCGGTCGGCCTGGAACGTGCGGCTGCTGGTCTCGAACGCGCCGTGGACGCGGGATCAGCTCGCCGCGGTCCGGCAATTCTGCGACGACAGGTCGTTCGACGTTTCCTACTATCCTGGCATCGACCCGGCCGCAGTCCGGGCCAGGATCTATAATGATCTGCCCGCGGTCGGTTTCGCGGAAGGCGAGGTGGAGTCCTCCGGCCCGGACGACGCGATTGCGGATGAGGCGGCAGCGGTGCTGGCCGGGTCGGCGACGGCCTCGCAAGAAGCATTCAATCTCAGGCCCGCCACATGGGACCGCCCCGCCTTCTATGCGATCCTGCGGTTGGGCCAGCTCAGGACCATCCTGAAACGGCTGGAAATCCTGCCGCAGGCCGAAATCGGTGCGCTGGTGAACCTGGCGGTGCTTGCGCAAGCGGTGGTGATCGCGGCATTGGTGCTGCTGGTCCCTTTGCTTGCTTCGGGCTCGGTGCGGGCAGAACCCGGGCAGCTCGTGCGGGCATTGCTATATTTCCCTGCTTTAGGGTTAGGGTTCTTATTCATCGAAATATTTGCAATCGAAAAAGCAAGCTTCTATCTGAACGACCGCACCACCGGGTTCGCCCTGGTGCTGACCGGCATGCTGATCTTCTCTGGGGTTGGCAGCATGCTCTCCAGCCGGTTGGGGGCCAGGCGGGGTCTGCGGTTCACGGCAGCGCTGGTAGTGATCTGGAGCGGGCTGCTGCTGGCTTGGCTGCAGCCGGCGATGCTGGCAAGCTTAAACTGGCCCTGGCTGGTCCGCGGGGGGCTGGTGCTAGCGGTGATTGCACCCGTCTCCTTGGCGCTCGGTCTGCCTTTCCCGCTCGGCCTGGCGCAAACCGGGTCGGGCCGTCTGCTCGCTTGGGCTTGGGGGCTGAATGGCGCTTTTTCGGTAGTGGCCACGCCGGTGGCCAACCTGGTTGTGCGCCAGGCAGGGTTTCAACCTCTTCTACTCGGGGCGGCGATGCTGTATATATTAGCGTTTGCTACATTCCCCGCGAGCAGGAAGCGTAGGCAGTGGCAGGAGTTACCGGCGGCATTACACGGCGTGGATTGATGGGGTCGGCAGCCGCGATCGGTTTGGCGCGGCCGGGCTTCGCGGCGGGATGGACCCGCAGCGCTTACGAGCATGCGATGGAGCGTTCTGGCCGGCCAGTAAGCTTGACGGACGCCCAATTCGAGGCGATTGAAGCGCGCAAACCTGCCGCTCTGAGACACATTCAGTCGTATCTTCAGGAGCGGCTCGGCTCCGCCGATCCGGGTGTAATGGCGGCTTTCGAGGCGGTTCCACGCGAGTACTTTCATTATATTTACTCGGAGCACCGCGCGACGCCGGATGATGCTTACGAGGATACGCCGAAGCCTTGGGCGCTGGGCTATGGGTCGGCGCTATCGGACTACCTTGGCCAGGCTTACATGACGCAGATTGCCAAGCCCGGGCCGGAAGACACCACGCTGGAAATTGGCACGGGCAGCGGGTTTCAGAGCGCGCTGCTTTCGCGCATCGTCCGCGACGCCTACACCATCGAGATCATCGAGCCGTTAGGCCGTGCTGTCAGCCGGATCTTTGCCCCGCTGGGCTATTCTAATGTGCATACCCGAATTGGCGATGGATATTATGGCTGGCCCGAGGTGGCGGGCGGGTTCGATATCATTATCGTGACCTGCGCGGCGCAATATGCGCCGCCTGACTTGTTCAAGCAACTGAAGGCGGGCGGCCGGATGATCATCCCGATCGGTCAGCCATTCAAGCGAGGGCAGGTGCTTTACGTTTACACGAAGGATGCGGAAGGCAAGATTCACTCCAAGCGGGATATGGGCGTATTCTTCATCCCGATGACGGGGGTAATGGCGAAGATGCCGCACCCCGCTTGAGCGGCGGTGCGCTCGTGCGGAAACCGCGACGTTGGTGCGCACTTGGGCTGATTGTACCAACCCCGCGCCACGTCGTTGGCGTATCCGCGCGGAACTGATACGCGGCTTGACGTCGAGACCGCGGCCCTCAGCAAAGCAGTAAGGGTGAGGGTTGTGCTAAATAACTGGCGCATACATGCAATAGCATGTTGAATCGGAAAATGCCTTCCGGTATAATTGCGGCATCAGCACAGCGCTGAGGCGTCAAACCGACGCAGGACCAAACAAATGGCAAATCCGGATAATTCTGACCCCGTAGCACAGCCGTCCGGTGCTGCGCCGGGCGCCCTCGCACCAACTTCTGTAACCGCCTCGGCGGCGCCATCGCCGGCGGCCGTGGCCGCGGACGCACCGGCCGATCCCCTGCCATCCCCTGGCAGCGAAGCCTCTCCGGGCAGCGTCGCCGCGGACCTTGGCACGGCGCTCAATATTCCGGTCCCGAGCCAGGGCGCCTCGCGCGTTGTCGCCACCATTACGGGGCTGCCGACGAACGGTACCGTGGTGCTGGCGGATGGAAGCACTCCGGTCAGCGTGGGTGAAACTCTTTCATTGGCGCAATTGGGTGGGCTTCGGTTCAAGGCAACGCCGAGCGCCGCCCTGCCAACGGCGGCTGCCGTGCCGGCAAGCTCGGTCCTGAGCTGGACCGAAGCGACGCCGGGTGGGCCGGCCACTCCGATGAGCATTGCGGTGCCGTCTGGCCCGAGCACCAGCACCGTACCACCGCCGCCTAGTCCCACCGCCATCCCTCTTGCCACGACGGCGCCTCCCGCAAACCAGAACCCTATCGTCGCCGAAAACCAGAAGCCGGGAGCGACTGATTGGCAGATCGCACCAGGGGGGGATTCTACAGAGATCCAGGGCTTTACGACGAGCATCAGCACGCCTGTCGGGGGGACCGTTCAATTCAAAATCGATAACCAGACCGGCAATCCGAATTACCAAATCAAAATCTACCGCTTGGGATATTATGGGGGCGACGGAGCCACCCTAGTACAAACGATAGACCACCAATCCGATACTCCCGTTACTCAGCCGGCCCCTCTCGTCGATTCGCCAACCAATCCCACCTATGCCGGAACCGGTGCCGTCGATGCCGGAAATTGGAGTGTCACCGATGCCTGGGCGGTGCCTGCCGACGCCACCTCTGGCGTTTACGTTGCAAACGTGGTCACGAGCTCGGCCGCCGACGGCTCATCGCAGGTGTTCCAGATCCCATTGGTCATCACCAACCCCAGCTCGACCAGCGACATCGTTTTCCAGACGTCCGACGAGACCTGGCAGGCCTATAACCAGTGGGGTGGGGCAAGTCTTTACGACGGCAACGGTCCCTCGATTACCGGCGCGTCGTATGCCGTCAGCTATAATCGGCCTATTGTAACTCGCGATTCCATTGGCGGGATCGGCCAGCCAGCGGATTTTTTGTTCGGCGGCGAATATGCGGCGATCTATTGGCTCGAGGAAAACGGGTACGACGTTTCGTATATTTCCGGCATTGATACGGCCACGAATGGCTCGTTGCTGCTCAACCACAAAGTCTTCATGGATGCCGGGCATGATGAGTATTGGACCGACAGCCAGCGCGCCAACGTCCAGAATGCGGCTAACCAGGGCGTGAACCTGGCTTTCCTGAGCGGCAACGAGATCTTCTGGAAAACCCGCCTCGCGCCGAGCACCGATCCCAGCGCAACGCCCGACCGTACGCTCGTCAGCTACAAGGATACCCTGGTCAACGAAGAGATCGACCCCTCCGGCACGGCGACCAGCACTTTTGCAGATCCGCGCTTCGGTTCTCCACCTGAGCCGGCGAACGCATTGAGCGGGACGTTGTCGCAGGTCGATGGGGGCAACGATTCGGCCGTCCAAATCACAATACCCTATGGCGAGACGCAGTTGCGCTTCTGGCGCAACACCGACGTTGCCGCGACGCCAGCGGGCCAGCCAGCATCTCTGGAGCCCGGCCTGCTCGGTTATGAGTGGGATTCCTCGCCGGACAACGGGTTCAGGCCGGCCGGTCTAGTAGATCTTTCGTCAACATCGGTGGATGAACCGCAGGGCTACCTGACCAACTGGGGTGGTGTTCAAGGCTCCGGTTCGGCAACCCAGAACCTTGTTGAGTACCGCAATCCGCAGAGCGGCGCACTCGTCTTCGGGGCGGGCACGACCTTCTGGCCGTGGGGCCTTTCTATCCAACATGACGATGCGCCAGTGGGAAGTACCCCGGATGCGAATGTGCAGCAGGCGACGGTTAACGTGTTGGCGGATATGGGGGTGCAAGCGCAGACCCTCCAGACGGACCTCGCTCCCGCCAGCCCATCCACAGATACGACACCGCCCACATCCTCTATCTCCAGCGTTTCGGGCAATATTGTGGAGGGTCAGCCGGTCACGGTCACTGGTACGGCCAGCGACGTCGGAGGGGTGATCGCCGGCGTTGAAGTCTCGACCGATGGCGGGCAGACCTGGCACCCGGCGAATACCCCAGTCGGCGCAGCGAACGAGACCTGGACCTACACTTTCTCGGCGTCGGCCCCGGGAGCATACACGATCGAATCTCGCGCCGTGGATGACAGCCTCAATCTCGAAACGCCAGGTCCGGGCGTTTCCTATACGGTGGCGCCATCCTCAGCGTTGAGCCTCTTTAACCCTAGCCCTAGCGATACTCCGCCGCCCAGCTCGAATGACCCCCAAGCGGTGGAGGTCGGCGTCCAGTTTACTTCTGCAACGTCCGGCCAAATTACGGGCCTCCGGTTCTACAAAGAGTCCAACGATACCGGCACCCATGTGGGCGATCTCTGGAGCGCCTCGGGAACCCTGCTCGCTAGCGCGACCTTTACCAATGAGAGCGACAGCGGCTGGCAGCAGGTTAACTTCGCGAGCCCTGTGACGATCACAGCAGGGACGCCGTATATAGCCTCATACCACACGGACACCGGGAATTACGCTGATACGCCGTCTTTTTTTGCAACTTATCAAGGGCAGAGCAGCGGATCGCTGACCGCCGCGGGTAACGGCCTCAATGGGGTTTTCGCTTATGGCCCCATGGGCTCTTTCCCCAATACCATCTCACCGACCGGAGATAACTACTGGGTCGATGTGGTCTTCAACGACAACGGGGGCGGCACGCCCCAGGCGGCGCCGATGGTGAATAGCGACAACGGGTTGCTCACCGCCCCGAACACGGCCACGCCATTGCCGGCATCGACGTTCATGGCAATGACACCGACCTAATTGGGGGTGCCTTGAGCGCTTTGCCGAGCCTGCGATCATATGGCGGAGCTGTTGAGAGCGGTTTCCACCCGGGTGGAACCGCTGTAGCCGCTCACCGGCTGCGCCGACCCGCGGGGGATGAAACGGGGTGGCACCGGAGGCTATCGGGTGGCGTCTTCTGGCCGCAGGCGTGACCCGAAAGGTCTTTCTCGTCCGAAAGTTTCCTTTCTGTTAGTGCCTGACAACTGCTGGTTCTGTGTTATTCATTTGTTCATGTCCGGCCCACCGCTCAACCGCACCAAGCCTGTCGCACCGCCTGGGCCTGACCATCCGAGGGCTGTGCGAGGTGCTGGCGGCGCGCATGGCCAAAGAGCGGAATGCTGTTCCGCTGCTCTTTCTGGCCTGGACGCGGCTGCGGCGCCTGGCGGTGCGGTTTGAGGGGCTGATGGCGGATTTCCGCGCCGGGCGGGCTTCCCGCGGCGAGGTCCGTTCGCGGCGCGGCTGAAAATTTAGCGCAACTGCCCGGTTGCCGGCGGAGCCTCCGCCGTATCGGGCGCCGCGCGACTTTGGCTGGCTGCTCCGGCTAGCGCCGGAGTCGGCGGCCTATGCTGGGCAGGTGGAGTATCTGCTGGCTGATCGGGAGATGAAGGCGCTGCTGGCCGGGTCGCCTCAGTGCAAAATGGGGGCCCGGAATTGGGGTCCCGATCTTGGCCCGCGGAACTGGGGCTGCTAGAGCGGGATGACTCCAGGTCAAGTCATCCCGCTCTAGGATTCTTGATTTTGAGAGCGCTATTCAGGCTTTCCGACGATTCCGCCTCAAGCCATCGCGCTCTAGTCCGGACTTCCGAGGACGCTGGGGCTGACCCGCCGCCGGCGGTGTCCCGGCGCCGCGCTGAGCGGGGCTGAGCGGCCCGTGTGGCAGGGTGCGCCGGTGATGTTACGATTAGGAAACGTAGTGCTATGCCGCCGGCTCCCTGGCGCAGGCGTGACCCAAGTGTGTTTCCCTTAGCTTCTCTTTTGCTAGCTTCTCTTTTGCGAGCAGGCGAGATTATCGGTGTGCAAATCGACCACACCGGGAACGACGTAATCGGCCTGAAGATCTTGACCGAAGACGAAGCGCCCTTCGCTATGTCGTCCGCCGCGAGGAGCCTGTCTCGGCGATGCCCATAACGGCTTCGGCTTGGCCGCCATACAGCAACCGTAGCTCGCGCTTGAGTAGCTTCCCCGCGGTGTTCTTGGGCAGGCTTTCCGCGAAGATTACCCGTTTCGGCAGCTTGTAAGGTGCTAGATTGACGCGCGCATGGGTAATAAGGTCTTCCGCGCTTACTTGCACGCCGGGTCGCAACACGACCACGGCCGTAATCGCTTCAATCCACGTTGGATCTGGAAGGGCGATCACGGCGACCTCAGACACGGCTGGATGGGTGAATAGTGCCTCCTCGACCTCGCGGCTGGCCACGAGAACCCCACCTGTGTTGATCACGTCCTTAACCCGGTCGACGATGAAGATGTATCCCTCCTCGTCCATCGTCCCGATATCGCCGGAATGGAACCAGCCACCCGCAAAGGCCTGTTCCGTCTCCTCGGGCTTGTCCCAATAGCCCAACATCAACTGGGGGGAGCGGTGAATGATTTCGCCGCGCTCGCCGGGTGGTACGTCGCGCATCTGCTGATCCACCACCCGAGTCTGCACGTTCAGCACGGGCCGGCCAACTGAAGATGGCCGAGCGTGGTGTTCGCAAGGTTTCAGCACGGTTGCAAGCGGGGCGATTTCGCTCTGGCCATAACAATTGAAGGGACGGGCGCCTGGCAGTCTTTGGCGTAATTCCTGAAGTACTGGAACGGGCATGATCGCCGCCCCGTAATACACGTTTCGCAAGCTCGAAAGGTCACGGCGCGCGAAATCATCATGCCGCAGCAAGTTGATCCATACTGTGGGGGGCGCGAAGAAAGAGGTAATCCGGTGCCGCTCAATCAGCTCGAGGCATACAGCGGGAACTGGGCTTTCGATTAAAGTCGTCGCCGTGCCCGCGAGCAGCTGCGGCATGGTGAAAGCGTGCATTTGGGCCGAATGATAGAGCGGCAAGGCTGCGAGAGCCCGGTCGCTTTCGCTAAACTCCAGCCCAACGATACAGCTTAAGTATTGGGCCAGGATCGCGCGGTGGGTTAGCATCGCGCCTTTGGGGGCCCCCGTGGTGCCCGAGGTATAGAGAATTTGGGCGAGGTCTTCGTCCGCGACGCGGTCGGGGAATTCTATATCCAGCGCCGGGTCCTGCGCTGCGGCGAGAATATCGAAGGCGCCGCCGCCTTCGAAGGCGCCGATCCGAGTCAGGCCGCTCGCAGCGGCGGCTTGCATAGCCTTTTCGCCAAGGCCGGCGTCATGCACCAGCGCCTCAGCTCCGGACTGCGTCAGGATGTATTCAAGCTCCTTGGCCGAGAGGGCGTAATTGGCGGGCACATGGACAAGCCCAGCGCGGACACAGCCGAGCCAGGCGAGCAAGTAGGCGTCGGAGTTCCGGCCGTATGCCACGACCCGGTCGCCATGGTTCAGGCCGCACGCAAGGAGCCGGGCCGCTACCCGGTCGGCCGCCTGGCTGAGCGTGCGCGCGGTCCACTGCCGGTCA